>DATLJG010000204.1:0-6011 GCA_035538995.1 Hyphomicrobium sp.
GCCGGATTTTGCCGCCGAAGCTCCCGTGCCCCCAATGCGCGGCACGGGCAGTGTCCCGGCTCGGCTTCCGCTCGTGCCCTTGGCTGCGCCCGACCCACGCGCCGCTTTGCTTCGTTGCGGCGGCCGGCTCCACGGTCTCGCGCCCCGGTGCGCCGCGACCGTTTCGAGCCTGACCCGCGGCTGCGGACTATTCGCATCCTGATCGAGATACAGCGCATAGGCGCCGTTGCGCCAGCGGTCGAAGACATCAATGACCGTGCCGGGGATCGCGCAGTCGGCCGGCTTCGGCGCATCGAGAATGAGGATGTCCGCATTCAGGCAATCGTCCGGCACCGCCGCCGGATGCCGGGCGACCGCGATCGTCGCCCCCTTGACGTGCGCGATACACCCAACCGCATCGCACGAAAACGCTTTGGCCCCCTGCGCCTCGCGCGCCGAGCGCCCGTCGCCGTCGTATTCAAGCCAACGATCGAGATCGTATTTCGCGCCATGCGCCGGAAGTGACGACAGCTTGCCCGCTTCGTCACGCACAGCAACCAGCGTTCCTTTCTGCGCCACGAGAATATCGGGACGCGGCATCCACGGCGCCGCCAGAAAACCGAGAAGCACCAGACTTGCGCCAAGAAGCCGAACGCGCGTTCGCCAGAGCGTGAGCCACAGCCCGCCCGCCAGCATCAGCGCGAACGCCACCATCGGAATCTCTGGAATGTGCCCGACCGCGCCCGGCAATGCCCCGACGCTGTTGGCGCACCATGCCATGCCCTCGATGCCCCACCCCATCGGCGTCAACGCCAATCCTTCGAGCCCGAACGGCATCAGCACCATCGCCCCCAGCGCCGCCGGCATGACGATGATGTTGCAGATCGGGATCGCGATCATGTTCGCCAGCACGGCATATTGCTGGCTTTGATGAAAATTGTAGGCCGCGAACGGCGCCACCGCGACACTGGCGATCAATGTCGAGGCAATGATCTCTCCGAAGAATTTGAACACACGCGCCACCGGATGCGGGCGGGAATTGCGACCGAGGAACCGTGTGAGCAACTCGTGCGACGCGATCAGCGCGGTCACCGCCGCGAACGACATTTGAAAGCCGGCGTCGAGCAGACTTTCGGGATAGGCCGCCAGGATCAGAAAGGCCGCGAACGCCACGTTCCGCAACGCCAGCGCCGGGCGATCGATCAGAACGGCCCCGAAAATGATCACGATCATCAACGCTGAGCGCACGGTCGCGAACGCGCCGCCCGAAATCGCCAGGTATCCGAGCGCCCCTAAAATTCCGACCGCCGCCGCGATCTTTTTGACCGGCAGCGTCAGTGCGAAAAATGGAATGGCCGCCAGCAGCAGCCGCACCGAATAGAACACGGCGCCGGCCATGATCACCATGTGCAGACCGGAAATCGACAGGATGTGAAACAGGCCGGAATTCTTGAATGCGTCGTTCGTCGTCGCGCTGATGCCGCCGCGCTCGCCGGTGATCAGCGCCAGCGCGATCTCTCCGGTCTCCCCCGGCAACGCCGCACGGACGCGAGCGGCGATTGTCTGCCGAAGCTCTTCGATGCCACGCTTATATCGCGTCGCGAGCGCGCCGCTATTCGTCCGCGCCTCAATCACCGGCGGCGCAAAGGCGTAGCCGACCGCGCCGATCTGGTCGAACCAGGCCGTGCGCGCGTAATCGAATCCTCCCGGCAGCGCCGGCTTGGCGGGCGGCGAAAGGTTGGCCTTTAATCGAACGCGGTCGCCGGGCGCGGCGGCCGAACGCGACGACATTGTTCGCACCCTGATGACCGATGGCGTGCTCTCCGGCGTCAGGCCCTTGATGACGGGCGCAGCAATGGTCAGCCGCTGCCCGCGCGGATGCTTGGATTCAACCAGTGTGACCGTGCCGCTGAGTTCGGCATTACGCATCGGCTTCGCGAGCACCGGAGCCCGCACGCTTTCGACGCGAAATTTCGCGTCGGCAAATCCGGCGCCCGCCAGGATCAGCCCCGCTATCAATACCGATCCGAGCGTTCCTCGCGACGTCGCCACCCGCAAGATCAAAGCCAGGGCGAGCGGAACGAACGCGACGACGAACGACGGCTCGACGGGAAGCGCGAAATAGGCGGCGATGCCCGCCCCGAAACACACTGGCGACCACAGGAAAAATTGCTCGCGCTCGGCCTCGATCGCAGACGCAACGCCACGCGCCGCACCCTGAGGCGCGGCAATCGGCGCAGCAATGGGATCGCCGGAAATCACGGACATACCAAAGGCCCGGTGCGAGTGAGGAAATGTCGGAGCGCCCCCGCCCCCTTAACTTGTCGATGGGCCCATGCTACGAGCGAAGCCTCATTCCCTCAATGGCAGATAAGTGAAAAGGTCCAATGGCAGAGACCGCGATTTCCAATGCGCCCGTTGTCCGGTTCGCACCGTCCCCGACAGGATACCTGCACATCGGCGGCGCCCGCACGGCTCTGTTCAATTGGCTGTATGCCAGAGGCCGCGACGGCAAGTTTCTGCTCCGCATCGAGGACACCGATCGCGAACGCAACAACGAGCAGGCCGTCGCCGCCATCCTCGATGGATTGAAATGGCTCGGTCTCGAGTGGGATGGCGAGGCCGTCTCGCAGTTCGCCCGCGCCGACCGCCATCGCGAAGTTGCCGACGAGTTGCTGAAGCGCGACGCGGCCTATCACTGCTATGCGTCCCCCGCCGAGATCGAGGCGGCGCGCGAAAAGGCCAAGGCCGAAGGCCGCCCTCTGATTTTCCTCTCGCCCTGGCGTGACCGCGACCCGAGCGAAGCGCCGAAGGATGTCAAACCCGTCGTGCGCCTCAAGGCGCCGCGCGAAGGCGAAACGATCGTCGAGGATCACGTTCAGGGGCGCGTCGTCTTTCCGAACAAGGATCTCGACGATCTGATCATCGTCCGCTCCGACGGCAACCCGACCTACAATCTCGCCGTCGTCGTCGACGATCACGACATGGGCGTCACGCACGTCGTTCGCGGCGTCGATCACCTGACCAACGCCGCGCGCCAGACGCAGATTTCTCAGGCGATGGGCTGGGCCGTCCCCGAATTCGCGCATGTGCCGCTGATCCACGGGGCCGACGGCGCCAAACTCTCGAAACGTCACGGCGCCCAGGGTGTCGAGGAATTTCGCGCGATGGGCTATCTCCCGGCAGCGCTGCGCAATTATCTCGTGCGCCTCGGCTGGAGCCACGGCGACGACGAAATCATTGCGACCGAGGATTTGCTCCGCTGGTTCGATATCGACGGCATCAACAAGAGCCCGGCGCGCCTCGACTTCAAGAAGCTCGACGATCTCAATGGCCATTACATCCGCACGACGCCCGACGATGAACTCGCGCGGCAGATAGAGGCCATGCTTCCGCATCTCGATTTCAAGGCGCTCGCCGGCACACCGGTCGATCCGAAGGCGCCGCTGCGTTCCGATATCGCGCTGGCGCTCGAAGTCCAGCGCCAGCTCCCGGATGTTGCCAACGGTAGCGATCTCGCCAAGCGCTTCGCGGCACAGGGCTGGCAACGGTTCGTGCGCGCCATCCCCGCACTCAAGGAACGATCGAAGACGCTCACCGAGCTTGTCGGCGGCGCCCTCTTCATCGCCGTCGAGCGCCCCATCACTCCGGACGCCAAAGCTGCCAAGTTGCTCAACGATGCTGGACGCGCGTCGAACGCCACCGTGCACAAAATTCTGTCGGACATTCCCGAAAGCGATTGGACGGCTGCGAAAATCGAAGCGCTGATCAAATCTTACGCGGAAGAGAGCGGCGCGAAGCTCGGCAACATCGCCCAGCCGCTGCGGGCAGCGCTGACGGGCCGCGCTGTATCGCCGCCCGTTTTCGATGTGTTGGAGATTCTCGGCCGCGACGAAGCTCTTGCACGAATTGATGAGGCGTCCGCATAATTAATGCCCGTAAAGCCTGGTTAACGACCGGTTGCCGCAATGCAAAAAAATCGCTAAACCCTTCACCGAGCGATCGCTTTTTCGATGCCCGAGACTTTTTGCTCTGAGCATCAGCATTTACGGCGAGATGTAGCTGATAACGACAAATGAAATAGTCTCACAGCGCATCGGCGTTGATCCCAGGGCGAGGTGCAAACGATGAACATTCACGAGAGCAACCCGACGAAATCGGCCGATGATGCCAAGCCAAACGCGACGCTGACGGTCGACAACAAAAAAGTTGAGCTCGCGGTGAGATCGGGAACGATCGGTCCCGACGTGATCGACGTTGCAAATCTGTACAAGGACACCGGCTGCTTCAGCTACGATCCGGGCTTCACGTCAACGGCGAACTGCAAGAGCTCCATCACCTACATCGACGGCGACAAGGGCGAGCTTCTCTATCGCGGCTATCCGATCGACCAGTTGGCTGAAAACACCAACTTCCTCGCGGTCTGCCATCTTCTGCTTTACGGCGAGCTGCCGACCAACGCCGAGTTCATCAACTTCCGGCGCACCATCACCAATCACACGATGGTGCACGAGCAGATGACGCGCTTCTTCACCGGCTACCGGCGTGACGCCCATCCGATGGCGGTCATGGTCGGCACCGTTGGTGCGCTATCGTCGTTCTATCACGACTCGACCGACATCACCGATCAGGAGCAGCGCGAGGTCGCGAGCCATCGCATGATCGCCAAGATGCCGACCATCGCGGCGATGACCTACAAATACTCGCTGGGCCAGCCCTTCATTTATCCGCGCAACGACCTCGATTACACGTCGAACTTCCTGCAGATGTGTTTTGCCGTGCCGTGCGAGCCCTACGTCGTCAATCCGATCATCTCGCGCGCGCTCGATCGCATCTTCATCCTGCATGCTGACCACGAGCAGAATGCTTCGACATCGACGGTGCGTCTCGCGGGATCGTCGGGAGCAAATCCGTTCGCCTGCATCGCCTCGGGCATTGCGTGCCTGTGGGGTCCGGCGCACGGCGGCGCCAACGAAGCCGCGCTGAACATGCTGAAAGAGATAGGCTCGGTCGATCGCATTCCGGAATTCGTGAAGAAGGCGAAAGACAAGTCCTCCGGCTTCCGCCTGATGGGCTTCGGTCACCGCGTCTACAAGAACTACGATCCGCGCGCCAAGGTGATGCAGAAAACCTGTCACGAGGTGCTGGACGCGCTCGGCCACGGCGACGATCCGCTGCTGAAGATCGCGCTCGAACTGGAGCGCATCGCGCTGCAGGACGAATACTTCATCGAAAAGAAGCTCTATCCGAACATCGACTTCTATTCCGGCATCACGCTGCGCGCGATGGGCTTCCCCGTCGAGCTTTTCACGGTTCTCTTCGCCGTCGCGCGTACCGTCGGCTGGATCGCGCAGTGGAAGGAAATGATCGAGGACCCCGAGCAGCGCATCGGACGTCCGCGTCAGCTCTACGTCGGACCGCCGCGCCGCGAGTTCCCGGCCGAGTGATCCGCGATCACCGCTAGAACCGCCTCAGCCGCCGCGCGGCTGGGGCTCGACGCTGCGAGACGTAGCTTATCGGGCGTTTGTGACAGTGCAGCACTCTGCGCTTGTCGTTGCGGCGTATCGCTGAGCAGCGGCAGAAGCGCGTCGGCCAATGCCTCGGCTGTGCAGGCTTCCTGTAGATATTCCGGATAGACGTTCTTACCGAGCACGAGGTTGGCGAGCACGACGCTCGGCACTTTCAAAAGAAATCTGAGATTGGCGATCAGCTTGTCGACCTTGTAGGCGACAACGCTCGGCGTTTGCGCCAAGGCGAGTTCCAGCGTCACGGTGCCGGACGCCGCCAACGCCGCCTTGGCCAGCCGCATCGCCACATACTTGTCCTGCGCACCGGCGTCGATGATGTGCGGACGCGGTGACCAGGATAGGGTCCGCGCCGAGATCAGGTCGCGGACGTGCCGCACGGCCGGAATGACGACCTCGACCGGCACTTTCGCCGACACGCGGCCGACCGCCTCGCCGAACACGTCGATCAGCCGCCCGACCTCCGACGTCCGGCTTCCGGGAAGCACCAGAAGAACCGGCTTCTCC
>DATLJG010000205.1:0-6396 GCA_035538995.1 Hyphomicrobium sp.
AAAACTCATGCGCTTCTTTGGCGCCATTGGCGTCGTTCTGCGCCTCGGTGGGCGGTAGCGGTTGCACCAGAGCGCCAGGGCCGATTTTTTGCAGATTTCCCGTTATCACCAAATCGCTCTCTTTAATGCCGGTCACTCCGACGAGTTCGCCATCGGTCGGTCCGATCTTAACAAGGCGCTGCTCAGCGGTATTTCCTTTGCCGACGATATAGAGATATTTGCCAAGCTGGCTGGACCCGAGCGCGGTCTGCGGCACCATCAGCGCATCGGCCTGCGTTCCAATCTGCAGCCGCACCCGCACATACTGTCCTGGCAACAGCGAAAAATCGCGATTGTCGATCGTCGCGCGCGCAACGAGCGTGCCTGTTTGCCCATCGACGGCATTATCGACGAACGTGACCTTGCCCTGGTAGCGCGCCTTGTCTTCGCCCGGCACGATCACCTCAGCAGCAACGTCGCCGCTGGCACGCACGCGCTGGATCGCCGCCAGATCGATCTCGCTCGGATTGAACGTCACATAAATCGGATCGAGCTGGACGAGCGTATTGACCGGCGCTCCCGCCACGCTGATCAGCGTTCCGACGGGCGCTTGATCCTTGCCGAGCCGCCCCGCGAATGGAGCAACGATGCGTGTATACCCGAGATTGAGCTCGGCCGTGCGGATTAGCGCCTCGTCCATCGTCAAAGCGGCTTCCGCTTGATGCAGCGCGCTCGTTCTTTGATCGAAAGTATCTTTGGCAAGCCAGCCGTCCTCGGCGAGCTTCGAACCGCGCGAGAGAGAGGATTTCGCGTAATCACGAGCGGCCTCATCGCGCAACTTCTGAGCCTTCGCCTGATCGAGCGCCGCCTGATAGTCACGAGGATCGATCGTGTATAACAGCTGACCTTGCTTGACGTCGGCGCCGTCAGGCACGTGCTGTTCCTGGACGTAACCGGCGACGCGGGCCTGCAGCGTAATGTTACGGATGGACTCCGTCCGCGCCGCATACTCCAGATACATGGGTACCGTCTTCTTGACGATGTGCGTGACCGGCACCGGCATCGCAAAAGCGGGTGGCGCGGCGGCTGGTTTCTCCGCCATTTCGATCCGCTTCTCGATCTGCGGCCAAAAATCGAATGTCGCGGCGGTCGCGCCCGCAACGACAACACCCGCTAGTGCAATTTTCCAAACACGCATGAGCGTTTTGCCTCGATCTATTCTGCCGGTACCGAACCGCGCGGTGAATTGCCATGCCCATCGGTTACGCCCGTCTCGCGCTCATCACGACCTTCGCGCATGCGCTCAATGGTGGCGTAGAAAACGGGCACGAATAATAGGGTCAATAACGTGGCGGCGAGCATGCCGCCAAACACCGTCGTGCCGATCGATTGCCGGCTTGCGGCGCCGGCGCCAGTCGCAAGCATCAGGGGCACCACCCCGAGAATGAATGCGAACGCTGTCATCAAAATCGGCCGAAGACGCAAGCGAGCGGCTTCCATCGCGGCCTCGACGATGGAAAGGCCTTCTTCTCGCCTCCGCTTCGCGAACTCAACGATCAGAATGGCGTTTTTCGCCGAGAGCCCGATAAGCATCACGAACCCGATCTGAGAATAGACATCGATCTGCATGCCGCGAATCCAGACCGCAAGCAGTGCACCGAAGAGCGCCAGCGGCACCGCCAGAATGACCATGAACGGCATCGACCAGCTTTCATATTGCGCGGCCAGAATGAGGAACACGAAAATCGTCGCCAAGGCAAAAACGACGATGGCGATCGAGCCAGCCTTCAACTCCTGATAGGTGATGCCGGTCCATTCGTATCCGAAGTCTCGCGGCAGGGCTTTGGCGGCGGCGCGCTCCATAGCTGCGATCGCCTGGCCGGTGCTGTAACCGGGGGCCGGTCCGCCATTGATCAAAGCCGATTGATAGTTGTTGTAATGAGGGACCGTCTCCGGGCCCACGATCGGCTTGAGCTTGCCGAGTGTGCTCAGCGGCACCATGCCGCCCGACGAGTTTCGAACATACAAGCGCGAAAGATCCGACGCCGTGGCGCGCGCACCCTTGTCGGCTTGAATGGTCACACGAAAGGTTCGGCCGAACAAATTGAAGTCGTTGACGTAGAGCGAGCCGAGATAAATCTGAAGCGTGTTGAACACGTCCGGAAGACTGAGGCCGAGCAGCTTCGCCTTCGAGCGATCGAGATCGTAATTATATTGCGGCGTCGATGTCGAAAATGATGTGAAGAGCTGAGACGCATCGAGTTCCGGCTGCTTTCGAGCTTCCGCGATCAGCGCTTGCGTAACTTCATTCAGCACCTCGCTGCCGCGCCCGGTCAAATCTTCGACCTGGAATTCAAAACCGCCCGTCGTGCCAAGTCCCGGGATCGACGGCGGATCGAAGGCAAGCACGATGGCTTCTGGAATTTGGAAGAGCTTGCCGCGTACGTCGGCGACGATCCGGGAAGCGGCTTGCTCAGGCGGCCGTTCATCCCAAGGTTTCAAAATCGCGAATTCGACGGCTGAGTTCGACTGTGCGGCGTTGGTAAGGAAATTCAAACCGCTGATCGAACCGACGATATCGACTCCCGGAGTCGCCTGCAGAATGGCTCGCACGTTCTTGGCGACCTCGTCCGTGCGTTGCAGTGACGCGCCGTCGGGGAGCTGGATGACAACGAAGAAATAGCCCTGGTCTTCGACAGGAAGAAAGGTGGAGGGAATTTTCTGCGAAATCGTGTACGTCAAGCCCAACACGCCGACGAACAGCGCGATCATCACCCACCGGATGCGGATCAGAAAGCGCACGAGGCGCGCATAAGCGTGCGACAGCCATCCAAAAGCGCTGTTGAACCAACGGAAAAAGAAGAACGTCGGCGGATCGCGCCGTTTGAGAAATGCCGCTGCCAGGGCCGGACTAAGCGTCAGTGAATTGAATGCCGAAATGCCAACGGAAATCGCGACCGTCAACGCGAACTGATTGTAAAGACGTCCCGACACGCCGGGAATGAACGCGACAGGAATAAAAACAGCCATGAGAACGGCGGTCGTGGCGATGATCGGCCCGGTCACCTCGGACATCGCCTTGAGCGCCGCCGGCATCGGCTCCATGCCTTCTTCGAGCTGGCGTTCGACGTTTTCGACGACGACGATAGCGTCGTCCACCACAAGTCCGATTGCGAGCACCATGCCGAGAAGACTCAGCATGTTGAGCGAAAATCCGAGCAGATGCATCACCACCAGCGTGGCGATGAGAGAGACCGGAATGGCGATGGTCGGAATGATCGTCGTGCGCCAGCTTTGCAGGAAGACGTAAACGACGAGCACGACGAGCAGCAGCGCTTCGAGCAGCGTGAAGACGACATCATGCATGGCCGCCGAAACGAACCGCGTGGTGTCATAGTGCATCGCGTAGGCGATCCCTTTTGGAAATCGCTTCGAGAGCTCCTGCATCTTATCCTCGACGCGCTTTTGGAGATCGAGCGCGTTGGAGCCCGGCATTTGGAAAATGCCGAGCACCACGGATGGGTCTTCCCCAAAAAAGGCGGTTGACGAATACTGCAACGCGCCGAGTTCGATGCGCGCAACATCGCGAAGACGTACGATCGCCCCTGTCGATGGGTTCGAGCGGAGAATGATATTCCCAAATTCCTCGGGGCTGCCGAGGCGCCCTGTCGCGTTGACCTGGAACTCGAACGGCGTGCCGGGAGGGGCGGGCGATTGCCCGATCTTGCCGGCCGCAACTTGAATGTTCTGTTCCGCAACAGCGTTCTGTACGTCGACAGCAGTCACGCCGAGTTGCGAGAGCTTGTCCGGATCGAGCCAGACGCGCATCGAGTAACGCCTCTCGCCGAAGATCTGGACGTCGCCCACGCCCTGCAAGCGCTTCAGCGGATCGACGATTTGCAAATAAGCATAATTGCTCAATGCCACCGGATCGACCGAATGGTCAGGTGAGATCAAATTGACGATCAGAACAAAATTGGGATTTTGCTTCATGATCGTCACGCCGGCCTGATTGACGATCGGCGGCAGTGACGATGACGCTTGTGCGACGCGGTTTTGAACGTCGACGGCCGCGATGCTGAGCGGATAGCCGACATCGAAGGTGATCGTGATTGTCGATGAGCCGTCATTCGAGCTTGTCGAGGACATATACGTCATGCCCTCGACGCCGTTGATTTGTTGCTCAAGCGGCGTCGTCACGGTATCCGCCACGACCTGAGCGCTGGCGCCGGGATAGATGGCACTCACGACGACCTGAGGCGGCGTCACATCGGGAAGCTGCGCGACCGGAAGCAAAAAGTAACAGATGGTTCCCGCCAGCACCATGATGACGGCAATGGCCGAAGCAAAAACGGGCCTATGAATGAAGAAATTGACCATCGGCTTGCGCGGGATCTTTTTGAGGAATTAATTGAGGAGGTTATTGGCCGAGCAGTTGCGAATACGCAACCTTTGCTTTGTTCCTAATCACCGGAAGTTTGGCAGCGTGTCTCTTGGGCACAAGTTGCGCGCAGTAGAACGAATTGTTCCTGACGGAATGCGGGCGACCTAGCTTATGAAGATTTGGAGGGTCGTATTTAGGGCGCTTCGTAGGCCACGTAACGAATGATCCTCCAAACTCCGTCTTTTTCCTTCCGAAAAACATCCAAGCCCGTTTCCACCGATTTATGGCCCGGAGGGGAAACCCCCAGAATCCAATTCAGGCGAACGACCGCCATATCTCCGCTCGGGATGATTTCCTTGATCTGCAATTGGTAACGAAACTCGCGGTTTGGATCGTCGATCGCCCTCGTGATCAGTGCACAGCGCGTGGCGTAGTCCGCCTCGCCTTGTCCCCGAAAATCGGAGATCAGGTCTTTGGAGAAGAGATCGCACGCGGCGGCCTTGTGCCCGGCGTTGAAGTCGCGTGTCCATTGCACGAGGCGCGTTCGTATATCGGCAGCATCGTCGGCACGCGCGGCTGCGGAAAGGGCGACTCCAGTCACCGCAACCATCAAGGCGCGACAAGCGATGGAAGGACTTCGGGTCATTGGGTGGCTCCGTGATCGTATGCGAGGCTGCGCCGTTCGATGAGGGTTCTCCGCTGATTATGCTTGTCCGCGAATGAAGCTCGCGGCTAGGGTGCCGCCGCGATATTTGATTTTTTGCGCCAGGAAATGATAAGGCGCGGAACTACCGCGCCCGGAGCGCATTTAGCTCTAGAGCCGGCAAAGATTTAATGCCAGGGGGCGAGGGGAGTGGATGGCCGATACGATGCCAGTCGAGAACGGGGATTCCCTCGCCAAACCCCGCATACTGGTCGTTGAGGACGAGGTTTTGATCCGGCTGTCTATGGCCGATGAACTTCGCCACGCAGGGTTCATGGTCGTCGAGGCTTCGAACGTTGACGAAGCCCTCGCGGTCCTTGGAGCCGACACGAATATAGAGATCGTGCTCACGGACATCCGCATGCCCGGGCGATTGAACGGTCTCGACCTCGCGCGATGGATTCGGCAAAATATGTCTCATATCCGTGTCGCGATAGCGTCGGCCAATGTCGAGCCGGAAATGCGGCGCGAATTCGATGCGGTTTTCGGAAAGCCCGTGCATATGGCGGACGTCGTCGCCAAACTGCGACAGTTGTTACCTTCCGAGGAACAGTACGGTCCGCGCGACGGTTGACCGTTCGTGAAACAGCAAGAAAAACATCAAGGCGCAACGGTCGTGGTCGTGGACGCCGACATTCTAGTCCGTATGCCGATCGCAGCTTACCTGCGGGAGTGCGGCTACCGAGTCATCGAAGCTGCGAATACCGAAGAAGCCATGATTGTGTTGCGTGAAGCCGAATTGAAGATCGACGCAATCCTGACCGACATTGAATCCGAAACGCCCGGCGGCGGGTTTGCGCTCGCAAAGTGGGTACGGGAAAATCGTCCACATATAAATGTCATCATGGCGGGAACGCCACAGCGTGCTGCGAAGGAAGCCGGGGAACTTTGTTCCGAGGGCCCACACCTCGCCAGGCCCTACGACCATGCGATCGTGGAAGCATATATACGCCGGCTTTTGAGTGCGCGGCGGAAGCTCGATCCCGTATAGACGTTGCAATCCACGCGCGGCCGTTGCCGGCGGTCAAATGCGGCGGGCGAATTCCGACAGAATTTTCGTCTGCGGCCGGATCGCGCCGTTGGCGGCATCGAGTTTGAACATGTAGTCATTCGCCCACCAGCTCCCGGCCGCCCAGGCGGACCATCCTATCCACACGTCGGGATTGGCGGACATCGTTTCGCAGAGATCGCGAAGGGCTTCGAGCGAAACGGAATCCGATGAGGCGCCAAACTCTCCGAGGAATGCTCTGAACCCGTTGGCACGCGCCCAGCTCTGGAAGGCTGCGATGCGTTCCGATCCGATGCGGTTGCTGACGGACACCGGCGACGT
>DATLJG010000206.1:0-1921 GCA_035538995.1 Hyphomicrobium sp.
GCGGAACTCCTGACCGAACGGCAGGAAGGGGCGGCGCCGATCCTGCTGCTGGATGAAATCACGGCGCATCTCGACGCCGATCGCCGGGCTGCATTGTTCGAGGAAATTCTTCGACTTGGCGCGCAGGCGTGGATGACCGGCACGGATGCCAATGCCTTCGATGCGCTGTCTGGGAAGGCCCATTTCTGGCAGGTGGCGGAGGGGCGGATCGCGGTTCTACCGTAGGCTGCCAATAGGGGACAAACGGTCACACACAAAGCAATGAAAAACAAAGGCTTTTTCGACACTTATTGAGGCGATTTCATGCGGTGTTTTGGGGTGGTTCGTGGTATAAATACGAACCCTCATTTCGTCCCCTGAGAAAGCTCAGAATGAACGCTCAGCCGCTGAAGAAAACGCCTGCGCCGGAAGACTACGGCGAAGACAGCATTAAGATGCTGAAAGGCCTCGATGCGGTCCGCAAACGCCCCGGCATGTACATCGGCGACACCGACGACGGGTCGGGTCTGCATCACATGATCTACGAGGTCGTCGATAACGGCATCGACGAGGTTCTCGCCGGGCACGCCACGCGATGTGAGGTGACGCTCAACCCTGACGGGTCGTGCACGGTGCGCGACGATGGGCGCGGAATTCCGACCGGCATCAAGCGGGATGACGATCAGGTGCCGAAGCGTTCGGCCGCCGAGATTGTTTTTACCGAGCTGCATGCGGGCGGCAAATTCGACCAGAATTCCTACAAGGTCTCGGGTGGTCTGCATGGCGTCGGCGTCTCCGTCGTCAACGCGCTTTCGACTTGGCTCAAGTGCCGCATCTGGCGTGAGGGCAAGGAACACGTCGTCGAATTCCGCAACGGCAACACCGTGGCGCCGCTCGCTGTCGTCGGCGATGCAAATGGTGAGCGCGGCACCGAGGTTTCGTTTCTGCCGAGCACCGAAACGTTTCACAACGTCACCGAATTCGATTTCGCGACGCTCGAGCACCGCTTGCGCGAACTGGCGTTCCTGAACTCGGGCGCCAAGATCGTATTGACTGACGCACGTCACGCCGACGTCAAGCGCCAGGAATTCATTTACGACGGCGGCACCGCGGCTTTCGTGCGTTATCTTGATCGTTCGAAGACGTCGCCGCTTGCCGAGCCGGTGATGATCCGTGGCGAGAAGGACGGTATTACGGTTGAAGCGGCCCTATGGTGGAACGACAGCTACCATGAGACGGTGCTCTGCTTCACGAACAACATTCCGCAGCGCGACGGCGGCACGCATCTCGCGGGCTTTCGTGGCGCGCTGACGCGGATCGTCAATAAATACGCGGAAGAGTCGGGGCTCGCGAAAAAAGAGAAGGTGACGCTTTCGGGTGATGATGCGCGCGAGGGCTTGACGTGCGTTCTCTCGGTGAAGGTGCCGGATCCGAAATTCTCGTCGCAGACGAAGGATAAACTCGTTTCGTCCGAGGTGAAGCCGATTGTCGAGTCGACGGTCGGAGATCAGCTTGGCGCGTGGTTCGAGGAGCATCCGAAAGAAGCCAAGCTCATCGTCGGCAAGATCATCGAGGCGGCGCTGGCTCGCGAGGCGGCGCGCAAGGCGCGTGATCTGACGCGGCGCAAGGGTGCGCTTGACGGTCTCCGTCTTCCCGGCGGGCTCGCCGAGTGCCAGGATCGCGATGCCTCGAAGACCGAGCTTTTTATCGTCGAAGGCGACTCGGCTGGCGGCTCAGCAAAGCAAGGCCGCAAGCGCGAGTTTCAAGCCGTGCTGCCAATCCGCGGTAAAATCCTGAACGTCGAGCGGGCGCGCACCGATAAAATGCTTTCGTCCGAGCAGGTGACGAACATCATCGGCGCGCTGGGCACCGGCATTGGGCGCGATGAATTCAAGCTCGATAAGCTCAGGTATCACAAGGTCATCATCATGACCGACGCCGA
>DATLJG010000207.1:0-3049 GCA_035538995.1 Hyphomicrobium sp.
TTCATGCGATGCAGCTCAGGCGTTTCGGCGACGACGACGCAATCGACGAGAATGCCCGGAACCTTGACGTCTTTCGGCTTGATCGAGCCGTCGGCGACGAGGCGCTCGACCTGCGCGATGACGACGCCGCCGTTGTTATGCGCGGCCATCGCCTGCGCCATGACGTCGAGTGTCAGAGATTCTTTTTCCATGCTGAGGTTGCCGAGCGGATCGGCACTCGTCGCCCGGATCAGCGCGACGTTGATCGGCGTGGCCTTGTAGAACAGCCACTCCTTGCCCTCGACCTCGACCAGCTTGACGAGATCTTCCTTCGTCGTGGAATTGACTTTGCCTCCGCCGAGACGCGGATCGACGTAGGTGTGCAGGCCGACTTTCGTGAACAGCCCCGGGCTGCCCGCGGCGCAGCTGCGATAGAGCTTCGAGATCACGCCCTGCGGCAGGTTATAACCTTGGATCTTGTTGTCCTGCGCCGCTGCGGCGACCTTCGGCATGCGTCCGAAGTTGGCTGCGATGACGCGCTTCAGCAAACCTTCGTGATGCAGACGGCCGGTTCCCAAGCCCTTGCTGTCGCCGGCTCCGGCGCACATGATGAGCGTCAGATCGCGCGGCGCACCGGTTTCGACGAACCGCTTTTCAAGCGCGGCGTGCAGGGCTTCGGGAATGCAGCTCTGGACAAAGCCGGTTGTTGCAATGACATCGCCTTCACGGACACGTGCAATGGCTTCATCAGCCGTAACGACTTTGTTCGTAAGCATGCTTTGGCGCTTCCCCGAGTGGCCCCGCTCTCGACATCAGCGGAACTTAGGATCATCCACTGAAATCGGGGGGTTGTTGCTTTGTTCGATCGCGGACAGGTTGCCGGTCAGCCGACCCATGGGCAATAGCGTAGCTCCAGTGCCGTTGCCCCACTCAAGAGGGTAATCGCACACTATCCGGCCGACAGCGGGGATTTTTGCCGCAGCCGGGCTGCGAGGATTAGGCGGCGGAATGCCCGGATCAGCGCGTTTGCCAGTCATGATAGACAGCCTGAGATGACCGAACTCCTTCGCCGCAACCTCATTCCGCTCATCGTCGCCACGGCGCTGTTCATGGAAAACATGGACGCGACGGTGCTCGCGACGTCGTTGCCGGTGATTGCCAAGGATCTCGGCGCCGATCCCATTAACCTCAAGCTGGCGCTGACGACGTACCTGCTGGCGCTCGCCGTATTCATTCCGGCATCGGGCTGGATGGCGGACCGCTTCGGCGCCAAGAACATTTTCCGCGCCGCGATGGTCGTCTTCGCACTGGGCTCGATTGCCTGTGCGCTCTCGACCGGACTGATGTCGCTCGTCGCCGCACGCATCCTCCAGGGCATGGGCGGTGCGATGATGACGCCGGTCGGACGCCTCATCGTCCTGCGGACCGTTCCGAGAGCCGAGATCATCGGAGCGATTGCATGGCTGTCGATCCCGGCACTCGTCGGGCCGGTAGTCGGACCGCCGCTCGGCGGTTTCATCACGACGTATTTCACCTGGCGCTGGATTTTCTGGATCAACATTCCGGTGGCGCTCGCCGGTCTGGTGTTGATCACACGTTACATCCCCGACATTCGCGAGGAAGCGCCGTCCAGCTTCGATCTGCGCGGCTTCCTGCTGATCGGACCCGGGCTGTCGATGTTCCTCACCGGCGTCACGCTCATGGGCGTCGGACTCGCGACTCCTGAGACGATCTTCTTCGTAACGCTTGCGGGTGCGGTCCTGCTCGTCGCTTATGTCTGGCACGCCCTGCGCGATCCCGAACCCATTCTTGATCTCAGATTGCTGACGATCCCGACCTACCGCGCCGGCGTCATCGGCGGCTTCCTGTTTCGCACCGGGCTGGGCGCAAGTCCCTTCCTTCTGCCGCTGCTCTTTCAAGCCGGGTTCGGAATGACGGCGTTCCAATCCGGCATGCTGACCTTCGCAACCGGCATCGGCTCGATGGTGATGAAAACGCAGGTCGCCACGATCCTGCGGCGCTACGGTTTCCGCCGCGTGCTTCTCATCAACGCCGTCGTCTGCAGCTTGTTCGCCCTGGCCCCGGCGTTCTTCACGATCGCGACGCCGGCATATGTCATTATCGCGTTGTTTCTGGCCGGCGGGCTGACGCGCTCGCTCCAGTTCACCAGCCTGAACACGCTCGCCTATGCCGACGTGTCGCCGGAGAAGCTGAGCCGCGCCACGAGCTTCGCCTCGGTCTGTCAGAATTTGTCCGGATCGGTCGGCGTGACGATCGCCGCCATCGGCCTCGAACTCACGCAAACGGTGTTGGGCGGCAAGGGCCTCGATGTGAGCCATTTTCCTCCGGTCTTCATCCTGATCGCGGCGATATCCGCGTCCTCGATGTTGATATTCATGCAGCTTTCGAAATCCGCCGGCGCGTCTCTGCTACCGACCGAAGCCATGAAAGCCGCCGAGCCCGCCAAGGACGCCGCGCGGATGAGCGAGGAGTCGCTTTAGGGCGGACTTCGCGCTTGACTCAAACATAACCGGTTGGTTATGAATTAAATCAATAACCAGGAGGTTATTGATTGAGATGCCGAGCATCAGCGATTCCATATTCAAATCTCTCGCCGACCCAACACGGCGCGCAATTTTCGAGCGGCTTTGCCGCGAGGGAGAGCAAACCGTTGGAGCGCTGACGGCGCGCGCGAAGATCTCGCAACCCGCCGTCTCGAAGCATCTCGCGCTTCTGAAACAGGCCGGACTGGTGCTTGACCGCCATGAAGGCCGCCAGACGCACTATCGGCCCCACATCGCCGCGTTGGCGCCGTTAGCGGACTGGACCAGCCAGATGACGGGCTTCTGGCAAAGCCGCGTCGATCAACTCGAAGATCTGCTTAAAAGGATGGACCAATGAATACGCTTGTCGAAACACGTTCCGTCATCATCGAACGCGATGTTCCTTATCCGCCCGAAAAAGTCTGGCGCGCGCTGACGCAACCGCACCTGATCGAGGAATGGCTGATGAAGAACGACTTCGAGGCCGTCCCCGAGCATCGTTTCCAACTTCGTGGAGACTGGGGCGC
>DATLJG010000208.1:0-12444 GCA_035538995.1 Hyphomicrobium sp.
CAACGCCCCATCGAACGTCTGATGAATAGCCGGACATGAGCCGCGCTGCCGTCTGCTGTAGAGCCGCCGGTCGATCGTTACGAACCCTATCAACAGTCACTTGAAACAGGTCAATAGCCATGGTCATCGGGTACATAAATAGCAAATGGTCAATGCCGCGCCGGCTTGCTCTTATATCGGCGATTTTTCTCATCCCATCCTTTGCGCAGTTGTACATCTTCGCGGATAACAAACTGGCGCAAAGCCAACACATAAAGACAGAGATCGAAGGCGCTAAGCTGGCGCGCGCTATTTGGGGAGATATGTCCGCCGACCAGGCGACCAATCCCGGAATGGCCAGCGGCGAGCTATCGACGCTCGCATCCAGCACCGGCCGCGACCTTGGCGTCGAATCGCAGATCAATTCCTTCGTCAATGCGAAAACGGGCCTGGAAAAAGCCAAGCTCGGAGCGGATCTGCTGAATGAAGTGGCGAATGCCGCAGCACTTCCCAGCGACCCATCGAAGGATACGTTCCACGCTCAGGAAATCTTCATTCCGAGTCTGGCTCGCGTGAAAGTCGCTCTTGCAACGCTTATTGACGCCACCGGCTCATCCGAGAATGCTGAGGCGGAAAAGGCGATGGGCTATGGCGCGCTGCAGGCGGCGACCGAAAATCTTCGCGAGCCCTTGGAAGACTTCGTTGCCAATGACGCTTCCGGAGAAGGCAAGGCGATCATTGGAACCGCTGGCGACAAACTTCTGAGCCAGCTCGAAGCGATTGGCTCCGACGTCAAAACGTCCATTTATCAGCGCACGCCAATCAGCGCTTCTACGGACGAGGCAATCCGCAAAGCCAGCACCGCGACGAGCGCTCTGGCGACCGAAGCGGCCGGTGTATTCATCCGGCTCGCGAACAGCCACGAGAACGATGGTCGTAACGCTCTCTACACGACGCTCGCATTGCTTATCGCCGCAACAGCGATCGCTGTGGTTATCGTTGCTTTGCTCTCAAAGGGCATCACCAATCGGCTTTCGAATTTGGTTCGCGTCATGGACCAGATCAGCCGCAAGGATCTGACCGCCGAGGTGCCTTATCTCACGGACTCGAATGAAAACGGTGAGATCGCCCAGGCGCTCGGCCGCTTCAAAGAGGCTGCCATTGAGAACAAGGCGATGACCGATGCCGCAGTCGCTGCAGCCAGTGAGCAGCAGCAACAAGGCGATCACTACGCCCGCGAGCACGAAAAGTTCATGGACGCCTTCACGAGCGCTGCCGATCGCATTGCTCGGGGTGATTTCTCGCACCGGATCGTCGAGAAGGTCATTCAGGAGTACGAACCGATCATCAGCCAGATGAACCTGATGATGGGTCAGCTCGAGCAGGCGCAAACCGGGAAGATCGAAGCTGAGAGACAGATCAATCTGGTCGTTGAGGCACTCGGGGACTCCTTGTCCGAATTGGCTCAGGGCAATCTTGAAGCCAATCTCGATATCGACGTCACGCCGGAATTCGCGAAGCTGAAGGCCGATTTCAACTCGGCGGCAACGACGCTGAAGAGCACCATCGCCCTCGTCAAGAAGGGAGCTGGAAGCATCAAGCTCGGAACGACTGAGATTTCTCAGGCGTCCGACGACCTATCGCGCCGCACGGAAAATCAGGCTGCGAGCCTCGAAGAGACAGCGGCGGCGGTGAAGGAAATCACCGAAACCGTCAACAAAACGGCTCATGGGGCAACCCACGCTCGCGAAACGGTCTCTGTTGCGAAAGCCGATGCTGAGAAGAGCGGCGAAATCGTCCGCAAGGCGATCGACGCAATGAACGGCATCGAAAGTTCGTCGAAGCAGATCAGCCAGATCATCGGCGTCATCGACGAGATCGCCTTCCAGACCAACCTGCTCGCCTTGAACGCAGGCGTCGAAGCGGCGCGTGCCGGCGATGCGGGACGTGGCTTCGCGGTGGTTGCGTCCGAAGTTCGGGCGCTTGCCCAACGCTCGGCCGAAGCCGCCAAGGAGATCAAGGGATTGATCTCGGCGTCCACGGGCCAGGTGGCTCAGGGCGTGCAGCTGGTCGGCGAGACGGGACTTGCCTTGACGCGCATCGTTACTCAGGTCGCGGAAATCAACTCGATCGTGACGGAAATCGCGACCAGCGCCAATGAGCAGGCGCATGGCCTCGAGCAGGTCAACACCGCCGTCAACGAGATGGACCAGGTGACCCAGCAGAACGCCGCGATGGTCGAGGAGGCGACAGCCGCAACTCAGACTCTAGCGCAGCAGACGGAAGAACTCGCTGTTCTCGTCAGCCGCTTCAGAACTGGTGATGAAACTGTCGTCGACATGGCATCGCGCCGGGAAAGCCCGAAGCCGGCTGCTCGTTCGGCTCGGCCGTCGGCTAAAATGAAGGTCGCAGCGAACGGCGGCGGCCGCGCTCAATCTGCCTCCGCCGATGCGGGTTGGGAGGAATTCTAATGCCCCGCGCAACCCGAAAATCCGCCGGCTCCAAGAGCCGGCGGAAGCCGGCGAGCCGCGCGAAGGCAGATGCCGCGGCAGATCAATTGCCGGAAATCCTGGACGCCGTGGAGACTTCGCAGATGGACGGCGTGGAACTCACGGCTCCGGACGATACGATCACTGAGGCTGATACGTCGGCTACTCCGCCGGAATCAGCTTCTGAGTGCCTGATGCTTCCCGATTGCTTGGACGCTTCCGCTGCGTTCGAGTTGAAGGAGACGCTGCAGGCACGGCGCGGAAACGCCCTCGTGATCGATGCAAGTCAAGTCCGTCGCGTCGGTGTGCAGTCGCTTCAGATCCTCGTGGCTTCGGCGCGCACGTGGCAGTCTGACGGGCAAAGCTACCGCGTAACGAATTCGAGTTCCGAGCTTCTCGACGCCATCACATTAATTGGGTTGCCACACGAAGAATTGCGGCTCGAAGGATTCCAGCAATGACGCAGACAATACTCACCGTGGATGACTCGCGCACGATGCGCGACATGCTGAAAATGGCGCTTGTTGAAGCGGGATATAACGTTCTGCAAGCGGTGGATGGCGTCGATGGCCTCGACGTTCTCCAGGCATCGGCTCCGCCCGACGTCATCGTCACCGACATCAACATGCCGAAGATGGATGGCTTCGGCTTGATTGAGGCCGTGCGCAAGGATAGCCGCTATCGCAAAGTTCCGATCCTTGTTCTGACCACGGAAAGCGATGCCGCAAAGAAAATGCGCGCCAAGGAAGCAGGCGCGACCGGCTGGATTGTAAAGCCCTTCGAGCCGACGAAACTCATCGCCGCTATTCGGCGCGTGGCAGCCTAACGCGCAGTGGAGTGACGATCTTGGATACAATGGCAGAAATCCGGCAGACCTTTTTCCAGGAATGCGAGGAGCAGCTCTCGGAAATGGAGCTTGGCCTGCTCGCAATGGACGAAGGCAATGCCGATTCGGAAACGGTGAATGCGGTCTTCCGCGCCGTTCATTCGATCAAAGGCGGAGCCGGAGCATTTAAGCTCACGGAACTCGTGCAGTTTGCTCATTCTTTTGAAACGGCCCTCGATCATGTCCGCAGCGGCAAGCTGACGCCGACGCCGGAAATGATGAAGATCATGCTCCGTGCCGCCGATGTGCTCTCTGATCTGGTGGAAGCATCGCGAGATGGCCGGGAAATCAACGAAGCCAACTACGCGAGCATTGCGGCGGACGTCAAAGCGCTGACGACGTTCGATGGCGTTGAGGAAGTCGAAGAGCCGATCGACTTTCAGCCGACGATCATCGATTTCGGGATGCCGGAACTTGCGATCGAGCCGGAGCCCGCGGCGAGCCAAGAGCATGAGTACCGCATCAATTTTGCGCCGCGCCCTGAGCTCTATGCCAACGCCAACGAAACGATTCTGATATTCCGCGAATTGAACCGGCTCGGCGCCATGCAGGCCTTCTGCGACGCCGCTGCAATTCCGTCGCTCGATGATATCGATCCGAACGGCGCGTATTTTTCCTGGGCTGTGCAACTGAAGTCGGAAGCCGATATCGCGGGCGTCCGCGAGGTCTTCGAATTCGTCGATGGTGAGGCCGATCTGACGATCGAAAGCGATGGCCAAGCCGAAGTTTCGGACGCGGATATCGCTGCTCTGTTGGCACAGGCTCTCGGGACACCGCCGGCCGCCGATACCGCCAACGCATCGGAGCCGAGCGCCGAGGTCATCCCCATCAGTACGATGCTGGCACCTGTCGCCGCCAGCTCGGAGACGGCCGATGTCGAGCCGGCGGTTACCCCCGTGCAAGCCATTGAATCGTCCAAGCCGGATACGAAAGCGGCGGTCGTTCCCGCACAGACGACAATTCGCGTCGAATTTGATCGCGTCGATCGCCTGATCAATCTCGTCGGCGAGCTCGTTATCAATCAGGCCATGCTTTCGCAGCGTGTAATTGAAGCCAATTTCGCCGGATCGTCTTCGGTTGTTATCGGGCTTGAAGAGCTCGAACAGCTGACACGCGAAATTCAAGAAAGCGTCATGGCCATTCGCGCGCAGCCCGTGAAGCCGCTGTTTCAGCGGATGTCGCGCATGGTCCGTGAGGTGGCCGACGCGACGGGCAAGGAAGTGAAGCTCAAGACGGAAGGCGAAGCGACCGAGGTCGACAAGACCGTCGTCGAGCGGCTCGCAGAACCCTTGACGCACATGATCCGCAATGCCGTCGATCACGGCATTGAATCGCCAGAGGTACGGCTCGCTGCCGGAAAACCCGCCGAAGGCACGGTTCGCCTGACGGCCGCGCATCGGTCCGGACGTATCGTCATTGAGCTTTCCGATGATGGCGCCGGCATCAATCGCCCGAAAGTTCGCGCGTCCGCGATCAACAAGGGGCTGATCCCGGCGGATATGCAGCTTTCCGATAGTGACATCGACAATCTGCTGTTTCTGCCGGGCTTCTCGACCGCCGCTACAATTTCCAGCATTTCGGGGCGTGGCGTCGGTATGGACGTCGTAAAGCGATCGATCCAGGCGCTCGGGGGCCGCATTTCGATTTCGTCCCGCCCGGGTCTCGGTTCGACGTTCTCGATGAGCTTGCCGCTGACGCTCGCGGTTCTCGATGGCATGGCCGTTTCCGTCGCGGGACAAACGCTTGTCGTTCCGCTGACGGCGATCGTTGAAACATTAAAACCCAAAAAGTCCGAAGTGCACGGGCTTGGGTCCGATGGCCGGGTCATGTCGATCCGCGATACGTTCGTGCCTTTGATCGATGTCGGTACGCAGCTCGGCTTTCGCGAAACACCGACGCAGCCGGAGAATAGCGTCGCCCTCCTGGTTGAAACGGGCGGCGGCGCGCGCAACGCGCTCCTCGTCGATTCGATCCAGGATCAGAGGCAAGTCGTCATCAAGAGCTTGGAAACCAACTACGGGACAGTCGCGGGAATCGCCGCCGCAACCATACTTGGAGATGGGCGCGTCGCGCTCATCCTCGATGTGGATGCATTGGTGTCTAAATCCTTCGAGGAGACGTTGGTCGGTGAATTACACTATGGAACGGGAGGATAGGCGTCATGCAAAATAACGACCTGACGGCCAACTCGGCTAACAACGAATTCGTCGCATTCCGCGTCGGCGCACAAGAATTTTGCGTCGATATCATGGGCGTTCGCGAAATCCGCGGATGGACACCGGCGACGCCATTGCCGCATGCACCATCCTACGTGCGCGGCGTCATCAACCTTCGCGGCGCAGTGCTGCCCATCGTAGACCTCGGGCTGCGTTTCGGACTCGGGCCGACCGAGCCGACGCCGAGGAGCGTCATCATCGTCGTCCACATCCATCAGCAGGTCGTTGGCCTTCTTGTCGATGCCGTGTCGGATATTCTGACCTCGTCGGAAGCTTCGATGCAGCCGACCCCCGACATCGCTTCCGACATGGCCAAGACATTCGTCAAGGGCGTCTACGCCGTCGATAGCCGAATGATCAGCATCGTGACGCTCGACAGCGTTCTGCCGATTAGTGCCAAGGCTGCGGCATGATCGAAGCACGAGCGCGTTCGTCAACGAGGCCGTCAAAGGCTCTCGTTATGGGGGAATTTGACTTCCTCGCCGCCGATTTCCATGCGATCGCCGAAATCGCCAAGGCCGACGCCGGTATCGATCTGCCGGAGGCGAAGGCAACGCTTGTGTATTCGCGTCTTGCGAAGCGCGTGAGAGCGCTCGGCCTGGCGACGTTCGAAGATTATTGCAGGACGGTCAGCACCGACGGGGAAGAACGCGGCCGCATGATCGCCGCGCTGACGACGAACGTGACGCGCTTTTTCCGTGAGCCGCATCATTTCGAGCATCTCCGGAAGAATGTCCTGGAGCCGGTAGCGGATTATGTGCGAGACGGCGGCCGTCTGAGACTTTGGTCAGCCGCGTGTTCGACCGGTCAAGAACCCTATTCGATGGCGCTCACTGTGCTTTCCGTCTTTCCGAACGCGGCGGAACTCGATGTGCGAATTCTCGCGACGGATCTCAATCCGCACGTTGTCGCGCACGGCAGAAAAGGCCAGTATCGCAAGGAAGAAGTTGCCGATATTCCGGCCAATATGCGGAGCAAGTGGCTGGAGGCGGTTCCGGGTGAATCGGACAGCATGCGCCTATGCGAGCAAGCCCGCTCCCTCGTCTCGTTCCGCGAACTCAACCTGATGGGCACGTGGCCATTCAAAGGGCCGTTCAGCGCCATCTTCTGCCGAAACGTCGTGATCTATTTCGATCGCGAGACGCAGGGCATGATTTGGAGACGCTTGTCCAACCTCCTGATCAATGACGGCTCTCTCTATATCGGCCACTCCGAGCGCGTATCGGGGCCGGCGACGAATGCGCTGGCAGCCGCCGGCATAACGACCTACCGGAAAAAAACCGGGGGCCGATCATGAAAAAGATAAGAGTCCTGGTCGTCGACGACTCCTCAACCATGCGTGGACTCATTGCATCGGCGCTCTCGCGAGATCCGCAGATCGAGGTCGTGGGTCAAGCGGAAGACCCGCTGAAAGCGCGGCAGGCCATCAAGGCTCTCAATCCCGACGTCGTGACGCTCGATGTTGAAATGCCCAACATGAGCGGTCTCGAATTTCTCGAAAAGATCATGCGGCTGCGTCCGATGCCTGTCATCATGGTGTCGACGCTGACGAGTCGTGGCGCCGATGAAACCGTACGGGCGCTCGAGATCGGCGCCGTCGATTGCATTGAAAAGCCGCGGCCCGGTAACGAACACAACTTTGAAGAGCTGCCATTCAAGGTCAAGATTGCCGCGACCGCACAAGTCCGGCCGCTGACGAGACCGGCCGCGCGGCCAGACGCATCTGCGCATGACAAGGCAGCTCACGCTCAGTACGAGTCCGATGGTCGTTTGCTCGCCATCGGCGCTTCGACGGGAGGCGTCGAGGCTCTGATCCAGCTGCTGTCGCACTTCCCGGCGAACTGTCCTCCGACCGTCATTACCCAACACATGCCGGCGTCGTTCACGCGCAGTTTTGCCAGCCGCCTCGACCGCATCTGCGCAGCAAAGGTGCAGGAAGCCTATACCGGAGCGAAGTTGCAGCCCGGCCGGATTTATCTGGCGCCGGGCGGAACCCAGCATCTCCAGGTTTCCGCGACGTCCGATTTGCATTGCCGGCTGAAGCCAGGCGATCGCGTCAACGGTCATTGTCCGTCCGTCGACGTTCTGTTTGAATCGGTCGCTCGGGCCTGCGGACGCAATGCTGTCGGCCTCATTCTGACGGGCATGGGAAAAGACGGCGCAAACGGTCTGCTTTCAATGCGAAAGGCCGGAGCGCACACATTCGGCCAGAATGAATCGACGTGCATTGTCTATGGCATGCCAAAGGCGGCGTACGACATCGGCGCCGTGGTTAGACAATTGCCGCTCGACAGCCTGGCGGCTGCGATAATGTCAGAAACGTCAACGATCAAGATGAATTAGGAGGCACAACATGCCATCTATGCAGCAGCTCTCAGTCATGGTTGTCGACGATACGTCCGTCAGCCGCGCGCTCTTAACGGACGGCCTCGATCAAATCGGCCTTAGATCCTACAAGGTCGCGAAGGACGGCGAAGAAGCCTTGAAGATCATGATGACCGCGCCTTGCCATCTGGTCATCTCGGATTTCAATATGCCCAAGATCGACGGCATCCAGCTTCTGCGGGCTTTGCGCCAGCACGCTCCGACGAGCAGGATCGGCTTCATCCTCGTAACAGGTAAGGGCGACAAAGCCTTGATTGATGAGGGTAAGAAGTGGGGCCTCAACAATTTCCTGGCGAAGCCCTTCACCATACCCGCGCTGAAGACATGCATCGAGCAGGTCGTCGGAAAGCTGACATGACCTCGCCGATACAGCGGGACAACAGAGTCCACATTATTCAGGGCGAATTTTACGTCACGGACAACAAGGACGTCATGGTCACGACGATCCTCGGGTCGTGTGTCGCCGCCTGCATTCGCGATCCGCTCGCCGGCGTCGGAGGTATCAATCATTTCCTGCTTCCGGGAACCAATGGCCGAGTGAAAGCCGCTGAGGCGGAACGCTTGGGCGTTCATCTCATGGAGTTGCTCGTCAACGGACTGCTGAAACACGGTGCGCGCCGGGAACGCCTTGAGGCAAAACTTTTTGGTGGCGCGCGAACGGTACGCGGCCACAACGATATCGGCAAAGACAACGCTGCATTCGCCGAACGCTTCCTGCGTGACGAAGGCATTGCATACGTCGGCGGAAGCACGGGGGGACTGCGAGGACGGCGCATTCAGTATTGGCCCGTATCGGGGCGCGCACGTCAGATTCTGCTCGCGGGCACCGCGGAAGTCGAACGGCCGAGCGTCGCGCCTGCGCCATCTGTGCTCAGCAATGCGGGTGAGCTGGAATTGTTCTGAAGGCAATTGGAGACGTTGGGGATAGTCATGAGTAACAATGATAAAAACAAAAAAACGGAAGCGATGATGATCCCGATGCCGGAGGTTCTGGAGACGCTGAGTGGCGAAGTGCGTTTGCTTGCCGGCGAAATGAACGACCTGCAGGAACTCGTCAGCAACCTGGTTGTTGCCGGCGCTTTTGGCGGGTCGAATTCGATTTACAAACTGCAATCCATCGACCGGATTTGGCAGAGCCTCGAAGCGATTTCGGATTATCTCGGCGGCGTCTCGAATCTATCGTCGCCGACCTGGAAGATTGACGTCGCTGAAGCGTCACAAAACGTGAAGTTGGCGGAAGTCGTCGAGCGCTTGCGTGGCATCAAGCGGTCGCAAGACGCGCATAACGAAGCCGGCGATTTCGAAGATTTCGTATTGAGTCCGTGAGGCGTCTTTAGCCGCCAACGAATTCCCGCGCTGCGTCGATGGAAATGAACCGGCGTCGCCCGACGAGCGTGTCGATCTCGATCGTTCCATCGTCGAATTCCATGAACTCGCGCCCGGCAAGCGTTCCGCCCGAAACGGGCGTTCGCTGAACCGGCTTGGGGAGGGGCGGCGGTTCACTGCGCGCCATGTGTTCCTGTTCTTCGTTGAAGCTTATTCGCGCCTTTGAGTTCGGACCGAGACGCAGAAAATTTTGCCGCTGCTCGCCCAGCGGAAGGAGCTTCATCGCGACAAGCGCAATGAGCATGCTCTGGGCGACCGCGAGCGCCATCAATCGATGTATCCAGATGCCCGGCGTATCCGAGAGCAGTGCTGAATATCCGGTGACAAACACAATCGCCGAAGCAATGGCGAAGCCCGCAAAAACGGCGATTGCTGCGAATCCACTCGACCGGGAGACCGGCTTGGAATGTCGAGCCCTCGTTTTGCTGGCGCTAAGCCGGTGGAAGACCGCCGCAATCGTGGATTCGCGTAGAACGGATTCGAACGTAAAGAGTTTGTCTGATGCGCTCATTGCTTTTTCATCATGTCTTGCTTGGTGACGTAGGTCCAACTCTCGAAGAGAATGTCTTTGACGACGTCGCGGCCGAGCCGCTTGTTGACGCCGGCTACGATGTTTGCGCTCAACTTGCTAAGCGCCGGGTTGTGACTAGACTTGATGTCGTTGGGTGCTTGCTCGAAGATCAGCCGAAACGCTTCGTCGCCGACGAACGGCGCGGGTGGCATTGAGCCGCCTTTGAGCAATTCCGTGTCGGCCGTGAATTGCAGGCGCGTCACAATATATCCGATCACTTCACCGTCCGACAAAATCGGCACGCTGACCATCGGACTTTTCATGATTTGAACTTTTGGTGATTCCGGCTTGTTTGCTGTTTCCGCCGTGCTGGCTTTCCAGGAAATACCGCCATAGACGCCGCCAACCGTCGAAAGGCAAACTACGATACTGAGCAGAATAACCCGGATCACGGGGCGTTCCTGTAAGGCCCGATGTTACGGCTGTAAGTTCCGTCCGATTCCGCGTTCTGAATGGCATCGGATAGCACCGACGCAATCTCTTTCACGGCATCGAGATGCAAGCGAATCTTTCGCAGGTTGATCGCGAGCTTTTCGCGAAAGCCCATGAGACGGAGCTTCAGATCGTCGTTGATGTCGGATTGCTGCAGGCGACGCAATGCTTGGCTGAGGTCGAGAAGCCCCTGGCTTTTGCGATCGTTCGACGTCTTGAAGTCGAATGTAAGCGTCGAGTTGAGTGCCGCCGTCTCCTCATCGAGATAGCTTTCGATACAAGTAATCACCGAAAAGACGACGGCGCGCGCCGCATCGGGATCCTGACTGACGCCGCGACCGGCCGACGTATAGCGGCGCCCAACAAGCGGCACGGCTGCCGGCGTCTCGGAGGGAATGCTTTTTCTGCTGAGCGCGGTGGCGGTCATACTATTTGTCCTTGGTCCGGGTAAGCTCGGATTTGTAGATCATGTCTGCGATGCCGATCGTGCCGGTCTTGGAGATCGTCGTTGCGAGCGTGTCGGCGAACATCGAGCGCCACATCGTTCCCGACGTGCCTTCGCCAAAAAGCGATTCGGAATCTTTAGGTAGAGAGGCATCGAGCATCTGTTTCAGGTAAAGAGCCTCAAACTGTTGAGCGACGTCTTTCGCTTTGTCGACCGCACGCTTGTTGGCGGGGCTTTCGCTTCGGCCGGCCGCAGCCGATGGCGCGGACTGAGACTGTCGAGTCGCCCAAGTGCTCAAATCGGGTGCGGGAGAACGAAGGATTGCAGGCATCGCCAAATATCATTGAGGATAAGACAGTTCGGCTAGAATGAACGCGGAGACTTACCCCGGCCTTGCGCGGCGATCGCTCCCTGGAATTCCAGCAGGTTTTCGAGCTCCGATTGCTCGTTTTTGCGATGTTCCTCGCCCTGGGCCTTCGCCAAAAGCTCGGCGGCGCTCCGGGTTCGCGCGGCGGCCTCTGAATAGCGCTTGAGTGACACTTCATGTTCGCGCGCCAGTTTTTGGATGCGACGTTCGAGCCGTCCAACCCTGTTTGATAACAGCGCCGTAAACAGTCCATGGATTGGGGCCGGATTCTCGAGACTGCGAAGAATGTCTTCTTGCGCCGCGCGGTGCGTCGCCATTTCTTGTGTCAGCTCGCCGACACGAACGCGCTCGAGCGTTTCGAGATCATGGAAAACATCCACGAGGCGCTGCAGCTTTTTCGTCGGCTTAGCCATGTTGCCCCAGCGTCGCGATCGCTTGCGCGACCAGCGATGAAAAAATTTGCAGGATCGATCCGTCGATCTGCATCAGAATGATGAGGCCTCCGAGCACGACGAACGGTGTCGATACGAAATAAGACGGAACCTGGGGCACCATCTTGTTGAGAAACCCGAACGCCAGGTTCACCATGATCGAATAGACGACCAGTGATGCGCTGAGCTGAAGCGTCAGCTTGAAGGCCGATCCGAACGTCGAAACGATCATCAAGAGATTGGGCGGCACGGCGAACTGTGAGCCAACCTTCAGGACATCGTATGAATTCTGCAGCAGACGAATGATCGTCACGTGCTGATTGGTGATAAAAAACAGAACCACTGCGGGCATCGTAATGAACTCAGAAAACGGCGTCGATGGATCGTTGCCGGTCATCGCATGCGAGAATGCCGATCCATAACCCGCAAAATTCGCCATGCCGATTGCCGCAAACTCAAGGGCGAGAAATAAAATCCGCACCATGAAGCCGAGGAAAAAGCCGCCAAGGCTCTCCGTCACGATAAGCGAGATAAGGCTGTCCGCAGGCCCGTTTGTCATTGGCCGGACCTCGTCATAGACGAGCGGCATTATGGCCAGAGACACCGCAATGGCGATGAAAAGGCGAAGCTGAACAGGAATGCGTTCGCTGGAAATGCCGGGCAACACCATGAAGCAGGCGCCGATCCGGCAAAAGATCAGAAGTGGGACGAGAAGACTCTCGTGCGTGAATTCGATCATGAAACCGCGCCGAGCGACTGGATCTGCACGCCGCGGCTGATTTCAAGATGCGAAAGCACCGGTAACGTGCCGTAGAGCCGTTCGGTAACGGTGTGGACGTAGGGGCGCGTTTCGGCGG
>DATLJG010000209.1:0-4626 GCA_035538995.1 Hyphomicrobium sp.
GCCGATAACATGTTCTGGCGAATTGCCGCCTGGCTCGGCCACTCGACATTCGTCAGCGTCTCGGGCAGCGTCCGCCGCAAGCTCTTCCGGCATCTGACAGGACATGCACCGAGCTTTTTCAACAACCAGCCGCCCGGCGCCTTGACGAGCCGCATATCGGCGACGGCCAACGCTCTCTACACGACCGAGAACATGATGACGTTCAACGTCATGCCGCCGCTGATCGCAACATTCGTCTCGATCATCTACCTCGCGACGGTCAGCCTGCAAATGGCAGCGTGCATCAGCGCAGTCGTCGCCATCGTCGTTCTCGTCATCTTCTATTGGGCGGCCAGCGGGACACCGCTGCATCACGCCTACGCTCATGAAGCCGCCGGCGTCGACGGCGACATGATCGATGTCGTCTCCAATATCTCCGTCGTCAAATCCTTCGGCCGCCTGAAAAGCGAGCATCGCAGGCTCGCCGGTGTGATCGGGCGCGAGATGCGCGCGCGCATGCGGAGCCTCTATTTTCTCGAAAAGCTGCGCATCTTTCATGCCGCGGCGACGGCTCTGCTGACCGCGGGCGTGCTCGCATGGGCCATTTCCCTTTGGCAGGCTGGAAAGGCGAGCCCCGGCGACGTCATTCTGGTTTGCACGCTCGGCTTGTCGATCCTCAGCGCGACGCGCGATCTCGCAGTCGCCCTCGTCGATGTCACGCAACATCTGGCGCGTTTCTCAGAGGCTCTCAAGACGCTGCTCGTGCCGCATGAGCTCGTGGCCCCAGCCGACGGCTCAAACTCCCGGCCCGCTCGTGGGACGATCGAATTTCGCGACGTGAGCTTCGCCTATCCCGACGGGCGTCCGGTTTTCAAAAACCTCGATTTCAAGATCGATGCCGGGCAGCGCGTCGGCATCGTCGGACCTTCAGGTGCAGGCAAGACGACGATCTTCGCGCTGATGCAGCGCTTCTACGAAATGCAATCGGGCTCCATCCGGATTGACGGACAGGAAAGCTCGGCGATGGCGGATGCGGCTTTGCGCAATGCGATTGCCGTGGTTCCGCAGGATGTCAGCCTGTTCCACCGGTCGCTGCGCGATAACATTCGCTATGGGCGCCCGAACGCGACGGACGAGGACGTGTGGGACGCCGCCGACATGGCGCGCTGCATGTCCTTCATTCGCGACTTGCCGGACGGGCTCGATACAATCGTCGGCGATCGCGGCGCCAAACTCTCGGGCGGCCAAAGGCAACGCATAGCCATTGCGCGGGCCTTCCTGAAGGACGCGCCGATCCTGCTGCTCGACGAAGCCACGTCGGCCCTCGACGCGCACTCGGAGGAACTGATCCGCGAGGCCCTCTCGACGTTGATGAGGGGCCGAACGGTTCTGGCGATCGCTCACCGTCTTTCAACGTTGCGGAGTTTTGATCGCATCATGGTCATTCAGAAAGGCGAGATCGTCCAGGACGGCCGCCCCGATGCACTGCTCAGCAAGGGCGGCGCGTACAAATCGCTCATCGACCTCGAATTCAGCCGCCTGCACAGCGCCGCCGCCTGAGCCGTCACCGTTAAGAGGTGTGAACATTTCGTTAAATTCACACTTCCGACATTAGTGATGGCGGGACTTCCGCTTCGACCTAACATTCAATTTGGGTTACAAGAACCTTACCGAATTGATGCGGATACAGGCGAGCGCGGCAATGGATCTCGAAGCTGCCCAGGACCGGAATACGAAAGCGGACAGGCTGACGCGAATTGGCATGCTGTTCTGCTTCGGCCTAGCCGGCGCGATTCTGCTCGGCTCACTTGTGATTGACTCTCCGACGGAGCCGCAGGCCATCGTGACGTCCGCAAGTTCAAGATAGGCGGCTTCAAGCAAGGTTTTCACGACCCCTACCTACTACCCCGATCCAAACTGGCCTTACGTTTCCGCGTAAGGCCTTTTTCTTTGCGGCGGAATAGCATGCGAGGCGGTCTGAACCGCTCAGCCCAGCGCCGACCCGGTACTCTTCACCAGCACGGGATAGCCCCCTCCCTTCAGGCCGGACACCACTTGCTCAAGATGCGCCCGGTCCCGCGTTTCGATCACGAGATTGAGTTCGGTCCCCTTGGCTGGAACGTCGGTGAAAATCCGCTGATGATAAACTTCCAGGATGTTTGCACCGGCGTTGCCGATCAAGCCCGACACCCGCGCAAGTTGGCCGGGGCGATCCGGCAGGTCGATCGACAGACGCGATAACCGCCCCTCGCGCGCCATTTCGCGAGTGAGGACGCTGGCCAAGAGGCGCGTATCGATGTTGCCGCCGCACAGCACCAGCCCGATCTTGCGATCCTTGTAGAGCCGCTTGGCGGCGATCAGCGCCGCAAGCCCGGCGGCTCCGGCGCCCTCGACGACGGTCTTCTCGATATTGATCAGCAATGCCACGGCGCGCTCGATATCCGCTTCGGAGACGAGCAGGATGTCGTCGACGAGCGCTTCGATGATCGGCCGCGTCAGGGTTCCGGGCGAAGTCACGGCAATGCCTTCAGCGAGCGTGTCGCCGCCCACGGGAAGAGACGACTTCTTCACCGCATTCAGCATCGACGGATAAAGCTGGGCTTCGACTCCGACGACTTTGATCTTTGGATTGATGGCTTTCGCTGCGACCGACATGCCGGAAATCAGGCCACCGCCGCCGACGGGAACGATCAGTGTATCAAGATTCGGAGCCACTTTCAGCATCTCAACGGCGACCGTGCCCTGTCCGGCAATGACGGCGGGATCGTCGAACGGATGCACGAACGTCAAATTGTGCTCGGCCCCGTGCGCCATGGCAAAGCGATAGGCTTCGTCGAGCCCATGACCTTCGAGGATGACGGTCGCGCCGTGGCTACGGGTATTTTCGACTTTGATCGTCGGCGTCGTGGCCGGCATGACGATCGTCGCCGGAATACCGAGGCGGTGGGCGTGGTAGGCGACGCCCTGTGCGTGATTGCCCGCCGACATCGCGATGACGCCGTTAGCCCTCTCATTCTCGGTTAACGACAAGAGCTTGTTGAGCGCCCCGCGTTCCTTGTAGGACGCGGTAAACTGCTGATTTTCGAATTTGAGCCAGATTTCCGCGTCGAGAAGCCGGCTGAGCGTTCGGCTCGGCTCGAACCGCGTTTCGATCACCGCGCCGCGAATGGCCGCCGCCGCCTGAACGACGTCATTGTATGTGACCGCCAGCGATGCCGGCGTTTGAAGCGCGTCTGATTCCGTCATCTTTTCAGTATTTCTCAGGTTGGGCACGACCGCCCAGGCTCATAGCACGTTCCAATCGCACGCCTCAAAAACCGCCGCGCGGCATCCCGTCGCCAAACGGAAAAGCGCTGTTGGCCCGTTCAGCTTCGGCTCAGGGAGCGTTATGCACGCTATGCTAACCTACAACCTCCCATCCCCGTGGAGATCTTCGATGTCTTGCCTGCCTCTCAGAACCGCGATTGCGGTTGCCCTCCTCGCCGGTGCCACACCGATGACCGTCAAGGCAGCCAATAACGACGCCGACAGCATCTACAAATACCCCGCTTATGGACAGCAAGGCTCCCCGGCGACCGGCGCCACTCAGCCGGCGATCAATCCGCCGGTAGACAGTTCCGACGAGGAAGGCGCTCCGTCTCCGGGTGCCACCGACGATCAACCCGGCGGCGATACGCAGGGCGCTCCGCCCGAGGACGACTCCGATCTGCGCGACAGTGCCCCGCCGTCACCCCGCGCGACACCCAAACCGCCGCCGCGCCACGAAGGCCGCCGGCGCATAACGGCAACGGCGAGCGCACCCGACCGGAGCATTCCCTACGACGTGCGGGAGCGAGATGCGCGACGCGCTGCCATCGGAGCCTGGCGTGAAAAAGCTGCGGCGCGCTTCGGGCCGGATTTCTCGCATTGGCGCACAGCCGCGCACCGGCGCGTCGATTGCCGGCCTGCGCGACGTGATGATGTCATCTGCACCGTCAGCGGCGAGCCCGTTCGCGGCAATCGACGTTAGCGCCGCCACATCGATAGCCGGAGGTCCATTCGCCGCTGCACGCCGGCGCGCAAATCCACGTATAAACCCGAGCCTTTAGACGTTGGACGAAACGGCAAGGAAAGCGCGGCATGGCGAAAGTGGCTTGGCTCGGATTGGGCGTCATGGGGTATCCGATGGCGGGCCATCTCAAGGTTCGCGGCGGGCATGATGTCACCGTTTACAATCGGTCGCGCGCCAAGGCCGAAACCTGGGCGAAACAATTCGGCGGGCACGTCGCGACGACGCCAGCCAAGGCGGCGCAGGGTTGCGATGCTGTCTTCGCCTGTGTCGGCAACGACGATGACGTAAGAAGCATCACGACCGGCCCCAACGGCGCCTTCGAAACCCTGCGCGATGGAGCGATCTTCATCGACCACACCACGACATCTGCTCACGTTGCCCGTGAGGTTGCCGAAGCCGCGAGCAAACGCGGAGCGTACTTTCTCGATTGTCCCGTTTCCGGCGGTCAGGCGGGCGCGGAAGGCGGCATCCTGACGGTCATGGCGGGCGGCGATGAAGGCGCGTTCGCGCGTGCTGAACCATTGATCTCGACCTTCGCACGCAGCATCCGGCGCATGGGGCCGTCGGGCTCGGGCCAGCTTGCCAAGATGGCGAAC
>DATLJG010000210.1:0-14285 GCA_035538995.1 Hyphomicrobium sp.
ACTTGTACTGGTCGACGTCGATCTTCTTGACTTGATCAATCGTCTCCTGAACAGCAGCCATTTCTTCGTCTCTCTTTCAACAAACGCCGCCATGCGGCACTCAGGTTGTTATTCGCCGAATTCCTATGCCGCGATCGCGGATGCACCAGCTATCTGCTGCCATGCATCCACGAACGCCGCGATATCGTTCCTTGTCGTCATCGGTCCGAGACTGATGCGGATCGTGCTGCTGGCGATCTCCGATCCGAGGCCCATCGCTTCAAGCACGTGGCTCGCTCCGACCTTCCCCGACGAGCATGCCGAACCTGCACTCACCGCGATGCCCGCCAGATCGAGGCGGATCACAAGCGTCTCGGCGAGCTTTCCCGGTAACGCAACCGAGATCGTATTTGCGAGACGCGGCGCGGTGTCGCCGACGATGACAGCCTGCGGACTGATACCTCGTATATGCGCCTCGAGATCGTCTCTTAAAGACTGAACCGCAGACATACGCTCGAGTTCAGAGCATGCAACGTCAGCGGCGGCGCCAAATCCCGCGATCGCCGCGACATTTTCGGTTCCGGCGCGGCGACGGCGTTCCTGACCTCCGCCGCGCAACAACGGCACAAGGTCGAGATGATCGCGAATGACGAGCGCGCCGATGCCTTTCGGACCGCCGAGCTTGTGCGCAGAAATCGCCATCGTATCGAGGCCGAGCGCCGCGAAATCTATGGGCAAGCGGCCCGCTGCCTGGACGGCATCCGAATGCACGGCGACGCCGTGTGCGCGGGCGAATTCCGCGACGTCCGCAACCGGCTGGATGACGCCGGTCTCGTTGTTCGCCATTTGAAGCGCGACAACAGCGGAACCCGCAACACCACGCTTCAGAATATGGTCCGCGATTTCCTCGACAGCGACGATGCCGTCGCGGCCGACGGGCAGCATCACGACATTGGCGTTCGCAGCGCGCACCGGGGCGAGGACCGAATCGTGCTCGATGCCGCTCGTCAAAATTGTCGTCCACGGCTGAGCCATCATCCAGGCGTTGGCCTCGGATGCACCGCTCGTGAACACGATCTCAGAAGGCTTGGCGCCGACAAGGCGTGCGACGCTCTCGCGCGCTGCTTCGACGACAGCCCGCGCCTGACGCCCTTCGGCGTGAACCGACGAGGGATTGCCGACGGCATCCAGCGCCGCGATCATCGCGACCTTTGCCTCAGGACGGAGCGGCGCGGTTGCGTTGTAATCAAGATAGGCTCGGCTTCGCGATGCCGATCCCGCACCCGTCACCGTGCGCGCCGAGTACTTTCCGCCGGAGATGATGTCCGCCAAGCTCACCGAGGCGAGGAACTCCGACGTCGCCTCGCTCAGCGCGCTCCAGAGCGCGTGCGTCAGACACGGTGTCGCAATGGAACAGCGCGGGTCGTCTTCCGAGCAGCGCGTGAAATGCGTCGCCTCGTCCACGGCAGCCATGACGGCAGCGACGGAAATTTCAGATGGGTGCTTGGCGAGCCTGTATCCGCCGGCGCGTCCGCGTGCACTCTCAACCAATCCGGTACGCCGCAGAGGCACGAAAAGCTGCTCCAGATAGGGGAGCGGCAGGTGCTGGCGTTCCGCGACCGCCGACAACGGCATGGCCGCCTGATCGGCGTGGCTGGCGAGATCCGCCATCGCCATGACCGCGTAACGGCCTTTCGTTGTCAGTTCCACGACTTGTCTCCGGACTAGAGCCGCCTCAAGTGGCGGCGAAATCCTTGCCTTGCGTTCGATACCCCCGACTGTGCTAAGAGAGCCGCCCGGGCAGGCGCGCACTCGTTTAGTCAGCGACGGATGTTTCGAACTGTTCTAAATTATGTAAATCCTGAGCGCACAAGTCAAGGTTTGTGAATTCGAGCACGAGGATTTGAACGCCCGATCGCTCCCGAAGCCTGGCAAGACCCGAAAATCAAACAGCTGGACCGAGTAATTTCTGATGCCCGAACTGATTATCAACGGCCCCGGCGGTCGCCTTGAGGCCCGTTATCACCATGAAAACAACAGCGACAGCCCGATTGCGCTGATTTTGCACCCGCATCCCCAGCTCGGCGGGACGATGAACAACCAGGTGGTCTACACCTTGTACCACACGTTCGCGGCGCGGGGATTTTCCGTGCTGCGCTTCAACTTCCGCGGCGTCGGCCGCAGTCAGGGCGTCTGGGACAGCGGTCCCGGCGAGCTTGCGGACGCGGCTTCCGCCCTCGACTGGCTGCAGCTCGTCAAGCCGGATGCCAAGACGTGCTGGATCGCGGGCGTGTCGTTCGGCACCTGGATCGCCATGCAGCTTCTCATGCGTCGGCCTGAAATCGACGGCTTCGTCTGCGTGGCCCCGCTCGCCAACCTCTACGATTTCAACTTCCTGGCGCCGTGCCCGTCTTCGGGACTGCTGATCAACGGCGAGCTGGACCGTGTGGTGCCGACCTCATCGGTCGCGGAAATGGCCGTCAAAACCAAAGTGCAGCGCGGCATCAAGATCGCGCATGAGATTCTTCCCGGCGCCAACCACTTCTTCGAGAACAAGACGGAAGAGCTGGGCGACGTCGTCGGCAAGTACCTCGACGAGCGGATGGTGCAATTCGAACTCGATCGCGAGCGCAACAAGGAACGCGAACGCGAGCGTGAGCGCGAACGCCAGCGCCAGCGCGAGCTCGAACGGATGGAAGCGCAAAGCGCGCCGTCCAACACGCCTGCGGCCGAAGACGATAGCGACGACGAATAAGTCCTCGCCTTCGATCCGTCAGACGCGCGCCGGCGATGGGTCGGCGCGCAATCCTCCCGTCATCGGCTGTGCGACGCCGGTTGTTCCCGGGAACGTCAGCGGAAGGCCCTTTACCGAACGCACGGCGAGATAAGCCCAGGCTTCAGCTTCAAGGCTATCGCCATCGATGCCGGCCGCTTCTGCCGGAACAACGGCATGATGGACGCGCCCGGCCAGCAACCGCATGATCGTGCGATTGCGCCGTCCGCCACCAGCGACGATCCATAGCTCCGGCTCCTCGGGCATATGCTCGCGTGCCTTGGCGATGGCTTCTGCGGTAAAGGCTGCGAGTGTCGCTGCCCCATCCTCGGTCGAATGCCCGTTGATCGCATTCACCGAGAACGCATTGCGATCGAGCGACTTCGGCGGCCGCTTGGTGAAATAGCCGTCGCTCAGGAGCAACCGGACGACGTCCTCGTCGATCGCGCCGCGCGCGGCTGCTTCGCCATCCTGGTCGCGAGCCGTGCCGGTCCGCTGCATCATCCAATCATCAAGCAAAGCGTTGCCGGGGCCGGTGTCAAAGGCCAGCAAGCTGCCGTCGCGCCCGATCCAGGTGACGTTCGCGACGCCGCCAACGTTGACGATCGCCAGCGGACGCGAGGGGAGTTTTGCAGTCAACGCCCGATGATAAATGGGCACGAGCGGCGCGCCCTGCCCGCCCGCCGCGACGTCGGCGGCGCGCATATCGTAGACGACCGGACAACGCGTGGCATTTGCGAGCGTCTCGCCAAGACCGAGTTGCACAGTCAGCCTGGACTCGGGCCGATGCAAAACCGTCTGCCCGTGAAAGCCGATCACATCGATTTCCGAACTTGCGATGCCGGTCTGCTGAAAAAATTGCTCGACGGCGAGTACGTGTTGCTCCGTCAGATCCTGTTCGGCGCGGGAAAGCGACCCCGGCCGGCCATCGCGCGACGTCATGTTTACGGCATCGGAGATCGCCTCGGCGAGCAAGCTCCGCGTGCCGTCGCTATAAGGACAAGTCAGCGCCGGGCCACGTTTCACGACGTTTTCGCCGTCCGTTTCGAGGTAAGCGACATCGATGCCGTCGAGCGATGTGCCGCTCATCAGTCCGAGCGCCCGCATCAGCTTGCTCATAATCCCCTTCCCGTGCATGTTGCCGCCGCCCCGGCCCTGAAATTCGGCCGCGTGCGGAAATCTGCAATCAAGGCCCTTCGCAGCGATGACGACACTCAAGTCCGACTTTCTCAAGATTATGACCGAGCGTGGTTTCGTTCACCAGTGCTCCGATGTGGAGGGGCTGGATAAGCTCGCATCCGAGGGCCGGGCGATCGCTTATGCGGGCTACGACTGCACCGCGCCGTCGCTGCATGTGGGACATCTGATCTCGATCATGATGCTCTCGTGGCTGCAGAAGTCCGGCGGCAAACCCATTGCGCTGATGGGCGGCGGAACGACGCGCGTCGGCGATCCTTCGGGCAAGGACGAAACGCGCCAGCTTCGTTCCGTTGAGGAGATCGACGCCAACAAGGACAGCATCAAGCGCGTCTTCTCGAACTTTCTTTCGTTCGGAAACGGCAAGACCGACGCGCTGATGGTGGACAACGCCGAATGGCTGGCGCCGCTCAACTACATCGACTTTCTCCGCGACGTCGGGCGGCATTTTTCGGTCAACCGCATGCTGACGATGGACAGCGCGAAACTTCGCCTCGATCGTGAGCAAGAGCTGTCGTTCATCGAGTTCAACTACATGCTGTTGCAGGCGTACGACTTTGTCGAACTGCAGCGGCGCTACGGTTGCAATCTGCAGATGGGCGGTTCGGATCAGTGGGGCAACATCGTCACCGGCATCGACCTCGGCCGCCGGATGGGCGTCAAGGAACAGCTCTATGCCTTGACCTGTCCGCTGCTGACGACGGCGTCCGGCGCCAAGATGGGCAAGACCGCCGCCGGTGCTGTCTGGCTGAACGAAGAACAACTCTCGGCCTACGATTACTGGCAATTCTGGCGCAACACCGAGGATGCAGATGTCGAACGCTTCCTGAAACTCTTCACGATGCTGCCGCTCGATGAAGTTGCGAAGCTGGCGGCGCTCGGAGGGTCCGAGATCAACGAAGCCAAGAAGCGCCTCGCGACGGAAGCGACGGCTCTTGTTCACGGTCGTGAGAAAGCCGACGCGGCTGCCGAGACAGCGCGCAAGACGTTCGAGCAAGGCGCGCTTGCGACCGACCTGCCGACGATCGAAATTCCGCGCGCCGAACTCGACTCGGGACTTGGTATTCTGAATGCCTTCGTCAAATCCGGGCTCGTTGCGTCGAACAGCGAAGCGCGTCGGCAAATCCAAGGCGGCGGACTGAAGGTCAACGATATGCCTGTCGCAAGCGATAAATCGGTTCTCAGCGTCAGCGATGCGCAGGCCGGCGTCATCAAGCTGTCGCTCGGCAAGAAAAAACACGTGCTTTTGAAGCCGGTTTAAGCGCAGGCCTAGCCGTTCAGTGGGCCGGCGATGTGGTCGATGACCAGCCGTCGATGGATTTGCGCTGAGCGCTGCCTGTCTTCTTCTTTGTATTCGCCTTCGACTTCGATTTCGCGGTCGATTTCGATGGTGCAGGGCTCGAATAGGCCGGTTGCGGCGCACTCCATACGGGAGCGTTCTCGGCCCCGCGCACCTGGACCTTCGGGTCCGCGGTCGTCATCTGGAACATCTCGCGGAAGATGCCGGGTGCCACGAGCGACAGGGGATTGACGATCACCTGCGGGTTCGATGTCGGCCCCTGCACCGCGAACGTCATGCCGAAAATGCCTTCGCCTTGCGCGCCCGAAATGATCTGACCGAGCACCGGAATGCCGCCAAGCGCGCCGTTCAATCCCTGAAGCGGAATATACGTGCCACCGAAATTCACGCGCTTGGTTCTGAAGTCGACCTTGCCGCGCAGATTGGCTCCAAGCAAAGGCCCTTTAACGTAGGCTTCTTCGAGAACGAACTGCCCATAACCGACCGAGAACGGGGCGCGCATCCGATCGAACTCGAAGATTTCTCGCGTGACTCTGTGGCGTCCCTCGATGGCCGGACGTCCCTGGTCGGCGCTGCTGACGACTTCGCTGACGATCGGGTCGCCGAGAACCTTGAAGTCGTCAACCCATAGCGTTCCGGTCTTTTCCGCTGGTCCGGTTCCGTCGAGATTGACCTCAAGACGCAAGCGGCCGCCTTGCATGTTCGGATAGAAATTGACGAGCTTCATCACCTGACCAGCGTCGGGGGAATCGACGAGCAGGCGCCGCATGCCACGGCTGTTATCGAGCTTTGCAAGAAGCGGCGCGCCGCCATCGAGCGTTCCCTTGACATCCAGATCCGTGAGATCGCCGTCGCGCGTCTGGAGTTTCATCTTCACGGACCGCAGCGAAACGTCCGAGCCGCCGATGACGTTGTCGATCGCGACATCGACATTGGCGCCTTTCGATGCTCCCGGCGGCTTGCCCTTGCGCTGCGGGCCGTCGTTGACGTTGAACAACGAGCGGAAGAAGTTCCGGCCATCGAAGTTCGAGCCCGAGACGTCGATATCCCAGATGTCATCCTTGCCGCGCGCGCCCCGGACATCGAGACGAGACACGACATTGAGCACGAGCCTTGGAAATTCGAACCGCTTGATCTTGTTGTTGGCGCCGACGACGATCTTGCCTTCCGCCGCGATATCTTCGCTGGAAATCTTGAAGTTCTGAAGCTCCGTATCGTGGTTTTCATCGCCGACGATGTCGGCATCGACCGCGGCCGTGCGTCCGGCGGCCTTGCGCCATTGCAATCGATCGAGGACGATCTCGGCTCCAGTCAAATCGGCGTGCAATTTAATCGCGGCCGGCGCGCCCTCTACGGGCTCCAATGATACTTCGACCGGCACGACACCATGCACGATGTCGTTGACATCGAGGCCAAGCTGCGTGCGGTCGGCATCGTCGAGCTTGGCCATGATCTTGACCGGCGGTTGACGTCCCGCATCCGGTCCGAGAAGCCGTTGAGCAGCTATCTTGGCGGCGACTCCGTTGACCAGGAGATCGCCCTTGGCGTCGAGCGAGGTCCGGCTCAAATCAAGATTGAGCGTGAAGCCCTGTACATCGAACCGTCCGGCGACCTTTCCAAAACGGCCGTCCGTAATACGTGCCTTGCCGGTCACCGCGATGTCGTCGCCGGAGATCTCGGGGACAAAAGGCACTTTGACGTCGAACTGCGCCTCGACCTTGCCTTCTCCCGCCTTGGGTAGCTGTGGCGCCCCCCGCAGGCTGCCGACCGGCAGCGACTGAAGCGTTTCCACGAACGGTCCGAGATCGCCGGAGGCTGCGAAGCTGATTTCTCCGTTTGGCCGTGGAGCCATGACGTCGTCAGCTCGAATGACGCCGTTCTTGAGCGACAAGCGCTGCCCATCATCGAGCATTGTCTCGCCACTCGGCATCGAAATTTCAAGCGCGTTGTCGGTCAGCTTGATCGCCGCGTCCGGCGCGGTGATCGTCGGCATGGCGGGCAACGGGCGGAAGACAAAGTTGCTCGCCTGGAAATTCGCGGAAACGTTTTCGTGCTCGGTGGAAACCGTTCCCGCCTCGACACCGCCGACATTGCTATTGGTGAAACTCAGCGTGCCGCCTTTGAAATCGACGGCCGAAACGTTCTTGCCGACCCATTCACGTGTTCCGGTCGCCAGAGCGCGCGGCCACAAGGCCTTCAATGTGTTCAACGGCATCGGCGAGACCGAAAATTCAGCGGCCATGCTTTGGCCTTGCGGGCCAGCCTGTGTCGTCGCCTTGACGGTCGCAACGCCGCCACCGCCGGCAAGGCGGAACTGATCGATGTCGACGCGGCCGCGGCTTGGAAGGATCGAACCATTGGCGGTCCAGCTTTCGATCGTCACCGGCGGCACGCCGAATTCGGCCGCCTCGAACACGCCGTTCTTGCCGTCGAGCGCAAACTGCCAGTGCGAGGGCTGATCGTCTTTCGCGACGTTGGTCATGCTGCCGGAAAACATGATCGCGCCGTCGGCCCATTTGACGGGGCTCGGCTTCAGATCCCAGCGCTGTTTCTTGCCGTCGTAGTCGAGCTTGAACAAGCCCGCCGTCACGTCCATCGGCTGCACCAGATAGGGCAGCCGGACGCGACCCTTTCCGACTTGCAGCGCGATCTCGCCGTCCTCGATTTCACCCGATCTCGTCAAATTCACCGTCGCGTCGGCTGCAACGGGAAATTCGAACATTCCGAGGAGCGCGAGCGGCGGCGCGGCCGAAGCCAGCGCGGACGGAACGAGATCACGGATCGTCGCTTTGACGGCGAGCTTATCTTTTGCTTCCCGTTCGTCGGTCAGGAACGAGAACGCCCAGGCCCCCTGCTTCGAAGCAACGAGGGCATGGCCGGAGATGACGCTGCGTTTGCGCCTATGATTGAAATCGACGCTTGCCTCGTCGATGCGCCAGGAACTGCGCTGGCCTTCATAATCGACGACGACCGTGGCGTTCGACAAACCGAACTCCGTCAAATACGACGTTGCGTCGAGTCTATGCCGCGCACGCCGCGAGGAGTCGCTGAGCATCTTCGCGATGTTGACCTTGTGGCCCGTCTGAACGGTGCGAACCGCAACCGTGGTGTTTTGATCGGTCTTCGGCGCTGCTGCCGACGCCGGCGAATCCGTCTCCGTCACGCCGCCGCCTGCCTGCCCGGCGCGGGCGGGAACCGGGCGCGGAATGGCGCGCTCGAACACGAAGCCGCCGTCCTGTGAATAGGCGAGCGCAATAATCGGGTCGATCAGCTCGATGCGGCGGGGAACGACGCTGCCTCTGAGCAGCGCCGCCATCGAGATGTTCACGGCGGCAAGGGGCGACGACAGGACGACGTCGCCCCCCGCTTCAAGCACGCTGACATCGCGCAAACGGAACTCAAGCTCGCCGGAGTTGCCGAGGCGCAGTTCGGCGCCGTCGATCTTCACCGAATTGTTCGTCAGTTCGGCATTGATGCCGCGTTCGATCGGCGCGACGACAAAATCGAAACCAATGGGACCGTGGCGCAGGCGGACATATAAAACGCCGACGCCAATCAGCACCAGCAGCGTCAACGGCATCACGACATAGAACATCAGCTTGCAGCCGTGGAAAACACGCCGCAAGTTGCGCGACATCGGCTGCTCGACATGCTCCTCCGGCACGGGCAGAACGGGCGGCACGCGCGGAGGCCGAGTCAGCGTATGGGGCTGGCTTGATCGGTGCGTAGTCTGATCGGCGCGACGTCCCTCAGCGGGCCGCCCCCCCGTTTGCGATTTCGTCAACGCCGCTCCTCAAACCCCCGCGGAGGGCAACAACGACCCCATTGGTCCGCGCCTGTACCGGAGACGGACAAAACTCGTTACCAGCGCACACCAAATTCTGGTCTGTATTTGCACGAGACCGCAGGTACAGTTCCAAAAACGACAAAAGAAAGGCACTTTCAAGATGGTCCAAGACGGTGAGATCGCACCCGACTTCACATTGCATGACGACGATGGCGGAAGCGTGCAACTTTCGAAGCTCCGGGGTCGGCCGGTCGTCATTTATTTCTATCCCAAGGACGACACGTCGGGTTGCACACAGGAGGCGAAAGACTTCACCTGTCTCGCCGGGGAATTTGCGGACGCCGGCGCCGAAATCGTCGGAATTTCGCCCGACAGCGCAGCCAGCCATAAAAAGTTCAAAGCCAAACACGACCTGTCGCTGCGCCTGCTGGCCGACGAGACCAAAGCGACTGCCGAGGCTTATGGCGTCTGGGTCGAGAAAAGCATGTACGGCCGCAAATACATGGGGGTCGAACGCTCGACATTTCTGATCGATGACAAGGGCAAGGTCGTGAAAAGCTGGCGAAAAGTCAAAATTCCCGGCCATGCCGAAGCCGTCCTGGAGGCGGTCAAAGCGTTAGGCATGTGAACAAATTTTGCGGCTCGGGCGCTGAACGTTGATCTTCCGCCACACTGTCTCGGCAAGATTGAACGGGCGGCGCACAAACCTGGGGATTGGCGGTGGATTTGTTCCCGCACCAGGCTGAACTCGAACCTCGAAGGTGATACCCGAATCACATGCATTCGGTTGGCGCCTTCGATGGTGCGGATGGGTGCCGGTGGTTGATTAAGTTGTGTGAGAGGAAGATTGCCGATGTTGCCGAATTTTCGTCGCTCCGAACCCGAAATGTCGAAATCTCCGACGTCGGCCTCCGCCTCCGAAGCCCCCCACGCTCCCGCGTTTCAACCGCGCTCGCACTTGTCGATGCCGCGCAGCGAACCGTCGAAATCGGTTTCCGTCATCGGCAGCGATCTCACCATTGCCGGCAATCTGATCTGCAGGGGCGAAGTCCAGGTCGACGGCATCGTCGAAGGCGACATCCAGGGCAGCAACGTCGTCGTCGGAGAAAATGCGACCGTCACGGGCGGCATTTCGGCGGACGAGGTGGTCATACGTGGCCATGTCGTCGGATCGGTTCACAGCCGCCGGGTCATGCTGCAATCGACCAGCCAAGTTGAAGGCGACATTTTTCACCAATCGCTGTCCATCGAGCAGGGAGCGATGTTTGAGGGCAAGTCGCGGCGCACCAACGAAGACCCACGGACGCTTCTCAAGAAGTCCGAGCCGATTGGGTTCGTGGTGCCGCCCCGGCTTCCAGAGCTCGCCAACTAATTCGAACCCCTAGACGACCCCTGAACTCACCGGCCACCTGTTCGTATCGTGTATTGGTGGCCGGCCCCTTCAGGAGAGCAGCTTCCGCGCCAGAAAAACAAGCTCATCGTCCGCGCTGCGCCCGGCTTCGAAAAATCCATTCCGCTTATAGAAACGAACGTTATCGGATGCGGCACTGGTGACGACGTGGACGCCTCTCGCGCCAGCACGGCGAGCATCTTCGAGGAATGCACCGATCAAGCGTGCTCCGACACCGAAGCCTCGACAATCAGCACTGACATTGACGTGCAAGTGCGCCGGATAGTCCGGCGTCAGATCGCCAAATGTGTTGAAATAGCCGATATCCGCGAACTTGCCGCTCGATAGCGGATCATCGACGGACCCAACGAGATATCCGATCAGCTCGTCCGTCGCGGTCATCGCAAGATAAGCGAACTCGGGATCGTCGCGCAGGTAACGTCCGAGCCACCGCTCGTGAAACACCGACCGCGCAGCGTCGTCGTCGAACGATTTCCTCGTGCTCGCTTCGAAGAAGATCGCGTCGAGATCGCGGCTGAGCTTCGCATTGCGCTCAACATCAAGATAGCGGCGGATGGAGACCGGGGCGAGCATTCGATCCAGATATCACGTCGCGATGCTGTGCGCCTGCTCTCTACTCGACGGTATAACCGGCCTGCGCGAGTTTGGTGCGAAACGCGGGCGGCAGGTCCGGCGGAATCTCCGGCTTCAGCGCCGCGGTCTTGTTCGCGCCGTCGCTCATTTCCTTAGGCTCGACTGCTGCCGGATTCGGTCCGCCGTAATTGCGGCTGAAGGGCTCCGATGGATCGTCGGGCATTTGCCGGATGTGCGCAGAGGGCGCCGGCTGCGAAGGCAGCCCGTCGTGTTCGACCTGAACCTGGGACGCGACTTGCCGCGAATAAGCAGCGACGGCTGGCGCATTTGCATACTGCGCGTTGTGGTCGGATGCGCATCCGGCCTGACCCAACGTTGCCGCTACGAAAAGTAGTGGCACGATCGCCGCACGAGCGACTGCGGCCGGCGACCGGCCACGAGCAAACGCAAACATTTCCACGCCTTCAACGCTACAAAACGCTACCGAACTGAACTGTTGTGCCGGATTGAAACATCGAGGCGTTAAAGAGCCACTAACGAGCGTTCAGAAATCGGCGGAAGGCATTGCCGCTGGCGCGCGTTGCGGCTCAATGAGAGGGAATCAGCCCCGAGGCCTGGATGCCGTTGAAAACCGCCTGGACGGCAATGGCGGCGAGCAAAATTCCGAAGACGCGGATCAGGACGCGCTGCGCCGTGATGCCAAGCAGGCGGTTCAGCTCCTGCGCAATCAGCAGCAGCGCCAGCGTGACGATCATGATGCAGGCGAGTGCGCCGGTGACAACAAGAACGCCGAACGGCTCGCTGCTGGCATTGGCGGCCAGCAGAATTCCGGCGCTCATCGCACCGGGACCGGCGAGCAATGGCGTCGCCAGCGGGAACACGGCAACGTCCTCACGCGACTGGGCCTCGGCGCCTTCCGGCGGCGTCAGTTTAATGGCGCCGCCCGGCCTCGCAAAAATCATGTCGAGCGCGATCACGAGCAAAATCACGCCGCCCGCCGTCTGCAGCGCGGCGATCGAGACGCCGAGCTGATTAAGGATGGGTCCGCCGAGCAGTGTGAAAAATGCGAGAATAGCCGACGCGATCAACGTGGCGCGCACGGCGATCGCCTGCCGCTCGGCACGCGCCATCTTCGGTGTGAGCGTTGCGAACAATACTGCCGCTTCGATCGGCCCGATGGTCGCGAAAAATGTCGTCAAACTCTTCAGCGCCGTTTCAAGCATCGTTCCCGCATCCGCTGCACGCCCAAACCACGGCGCGCAAGCACTCACTAAAGCACGATGCTAACACGCAAAACTCTTTTCCCGATCATCTGGACAAGGAGCGAATCTCGTCTGATCATCGTTTGTCTAGGGGGAACGCCAATCACTCTTCTTAAAAGGGAGATTGCTCAGTGACCAATAAGGATGCGTCCTGCGATGCCGGATTCAAAGCACAGCTTTCCGGCTTCAGTCTGACGACTGCCGAAATTATCTATCGCCTTCCGGATCATCCGTCACTTCTGCAGAGCTACATCTGGCAGGAATACGACTGCGCGCCGCGCTTTCCGAAGCTTAAATCGTTTCTCGATTTCTGGATTGCGAAGCTCGACGGCAAACTGTTCCGCGTGACGGTTGCGCATTCGGAGCTCATTCGCCCGGCGGAGCTGCGTCTGGTCGGCAGCGAGTTCAACGTCCACTAGGACTTGCTCGTCATTTCGCCGTCTTCACGGCAATGGTCAGCACCACTGCCGTTCCCGGCGTGCGCGGCTCGATGCTGATTTCACTTCCGAGTTGCGCCGCCAGCATTTGCATCAAGCGGCTACCTATGCCGCCCTCATGAGTTGCAGCCGCTTCGCCGCCGCCCACGCCGTTGTCGGCGATCGTGAGTTTGTAAACGTTTCCCTCGCGTACGAACCGCACGCTGATAATGCCCTGCCGCTGATCGCGAAATGCGTGCTTCGTGGCATTCGTTACGGATTCATTCACGATCAGCCCGATCGGAACCGCCTTTTCGAGCGCGATGGCATGGCTCTCCGCCTCACACTCCAGTGCGATCGGCCGCGAGGCTAAGCGCGATATCCGTAGGTCGCCGCAAAGGTCTCCGATGTATGACTTGGTATCGACCACGACGCGGTTGTTGTAGATCTCCAGCCGCCGGTGCATGCGGGCGATCGTTTGCACGCGATCGGCTGCGGAGACGAGAGCATCCTTCGCAGCAGCGTCCGCCGAGCGTGCCTGCAGGTTCAGCAGCGTGATCACATTCGCCAGATCGTTCCGCGTGCGATGCGACAGCTCTTCGAGCAGAAGCTCACGATCCTTCAGCGCCGAGCGTGCGCGGTCGTGCTCCATCGCCAGTTCGACGAGGCCGACATGCAGCGTCTCGACCACGAATGAGATGATCGCTCCGACGACGACGAACAATGCAAGCGCGATACGGTCACCGGGATCGCCGACGGCCAGCGAACCCGTCGGCGCAAGCATATCGTAGTCAATGAGCAGCGCACTGAGACCTGTCGCCAGAAAGCCGTTGCCGCGGTCGAGAAATGCGCCGGCGGCAAAAATAATCGGAATAAAGATCAGGAACGGGCGATCCTCGGTGTACGCACCGCCGCGCTCCCAAAGGAATGACGTCAGGACGACGACCGAGATCGTTATCAAATAGCGCACGACCACCGGTATCGACCGGGATGCCAGCGCGAAACGGTGCAATCTGCCGACCCATGCCTTCATTCTGGCTTAACGCGGATATTCTCATTTCGGTTGCTTCTTGGGCGGCGTGCGACTCTTTTTGGTTGCGCTCGGCGACTCCGCTGCGCGGAGCCGGCCGCCGAGCGCAGCCGTGTGGCGGCGATGGTGTGAATTGCTCAGCTTGATGGCGCGTGCGACTCCCTTGCGGGGAGCCGGCCGCACGCGCAGCCGTGTGGCGGCGGCAGAATTATTCAGCCGGCGGTATATTCCGCGCCGTAATGGCTCAATTTGCTTTAGCAGCGAATATATTCTAGGGTCATTTCAAGCGTTTGACGGTTCGGCTCACCATGCCGAAGGTTGCGCAAAGCGCCCTTAATTCCCATGTATATCGCGGCGATCGTCGTTCGCCGGTTCGAAGCCGCCATCTGAATTATCCCGGTTTCATCGATATAAGACGCATCATTCGCCATCGATCACCGACGAATTTGATCGATTTTTTGCACGCCTGTGCGCCGCGGCGCCAAGGCTTACCAGGATCTGTCAGTGGCTAGCGAATTCATCCGCGTCACGCAGCGGCGCGATAACAAGTGGTCTGT
>DATLJG010000211.1:0-3849 GCA_035538995.1 Hyphomicrobium sp.
CTTCTCGTCGCCTTCGACAACATCATCGATCCCTCCACCAATTATGCCTTCGTGCAGCATGTCTTGAGCATGGACTCGATATTCCCGGAAGGGAGCCTCCGCTATCGCGCCATCACGAGCCCGCTTCTCTGGCAGCTCGCCTACGTGGCGATCATTGCCGCCGAGGCGCTGACCGGCATTTTGTTCGTCACTGGCGCCTTGGCACTCTGGCGCGTCCGGCATGAACCGGCGGATGTTTTCAATAACCGCAAAGGCTATGCGATCGCCGCCTGCACGCTGGCGTTCTTCATCTGGTTTTTCGGCTTCATGGTGATTGGCGGCGAATGGTTCGAGATGTGGCAGTCGAAAACCTGGAACGGGCAGGAAGCGGCGTTCCGCTTCTATATCTCCGTGCTGGCGGTGCTCGTGCTGCTCAATCAGCCGGATACGTAACGGCGCTGGAAACTCAAGCCGCGAAAATCGACCAGCCCATTTTCTTGGTCAGCATCTCGAGCGCCAGACGGCCGAGATACGAATTGCCGTTGGCATCGAGCCCCGGCGACCAGACCGCGATCGATGCCTTTCCCGGCGCAATCGCCAGGATACCGCCTCCGACGCCGCTCTTGCCGGGCAAGCCGACGCGATAGGCGAATTCGCCCGAGCCGTCGTAATGACCGCACGTCAACATCACGGCATTGATGCGTCGCGCCCGCTCGGCTTGCACAACCGGCAGTCCCGTCGATGGATGCAATCCGTCGAATGCCAGAAATCGTGCCGCCATCGCCAGCTGCTTGCAGGACATCGCAATGGCGCAATGATGAAAGTAGACGCCGAGCGTGAAATCGACGGGGTTATCGAGCACGCCAAAGGACTTCATGTAATTGGCGAGCGCCGCGTTGCGAAATCCCGTGCGCTGCTCGGACGCCGCCACCTCGTTGTCGATCGTGATCGTCGGATCATCGGCCAGGAACTGCATGAAGCGCAGTATCTCGCCGAGCGCCTCGCGCGGCTGATGCCCGGAGAGGATCAAGTCGGTCACCGCAATCGCGCCGGCGTTGATGAATGGATTGCGCGGGATGCCCTGCTCGTATTCGAGCTGCACGATGGAGTTGAAGGCGCTGCCCGAGGGCTCGCGTCCGACACGCCGCCACAGCCGGTCGCCGACCTTGCCGAGCGCCAATGTCAGCGTGAAGACCTTCGAGATGCTTTGAATCGAAAACGGCGTGTCGCTGTCGCCGCCCGTGATCGTGTTGCCTTCGGCGTCGATGACGGCGATGCCGAAGCTCTTGGGATCGACCCGGGCGAGTTCCGGAATATAGCTGGCGACCTCGCCGCGATCGGTTCGGTCACGAAGGGCCTCGACGATCTCGGCGACGACGTCGTCAAGTCTTGACACAGTTGAGCTCATCCCTGTCGGTTACGCATTTTCGCGAGACCGGTCAAAGCCTACGATCGTGCATCGCCAAATAAGCAAAGACCGCCGGGGAACGTCCACCGGCGGCCGCAGCAATCTGTGTGCTGTGCAATTGTCTCAAATGCCGAAAACGGCGGCGATCAGATATCGAGACTGCCGTCGTCGTCCGACCAGCCGTCATCCTGCTCGTCCTGCATGTCGTCGAGCGCGGCGTCGTCGGCGGCCAGATCCTTGCGCGCCTGTGCGGCATCATCCTCCGCATCCTGCGCCTGATCCTGCGCCCGATCCAATTCGGCCTGCTTGTCCCCGGCGACGGCAGTGCCGCTCGATCCGCCGCCAAACAGGCTGCGAATGCTCTCCGCCAGGAACATGCCGCCGGCGACGCCCGTCGCGGTCGACAGTGCCGACGAAAGAAAACTTCCTGACCGCGATTGCGACGGCTGGCTCCAAGGGCTTTCGCGTTGCCGCTCCTGCGCGTCAGGCTCATTCACCGGACGACGACCGGTTGACGGCACGGACGACGCACCACCGAGGAAACTCGTTGCGGCCCCAGATGCGGGCGCACTTTTGCGCTGGCTGAGATCCTCAAGCTCGCGAATGCGTACATCAGCACGCTCCAGCGCCTGCTGCTGAACGAGCACGTTCTGCGTCAAGTAGTAAGGCGCATCAGGAAAACGGGCGATGAGCGTTTGAATGAATTGCGCCGCATCATCGTCCTTGCCGGATGTGCTCACGCTTCTGAGGCGCGTGAACAAATCCTCGATGAGGTGCTGTTCTTGCGGTGTCATGTCTCAAAACCCTTTGCCGCTTTCCGCCACGCGCAGATCGCGGGCCGTCAATATGTAGGATCGCGAATTGCGGAGGAAAGTGCCGCCGGACGATTACATTTTTGTGAGAAACATTGCGGCGTATTTTCTCGCTGCATTGCATGACACGCTTGCGTTGCGAAGTGGAACTTCTCGTTGGCGGCTAGGTTTGCCACTTCGGAAATGGGCAACCACCGCAAGGGAAAAGAGGACATATGAAACTCGGCGAGTTTGTGAAACGTGCGCGCGCGTCTCGGTTGGAGAGAGCGGCCCGGTTCGAAGACGCCTACAGGCGTCTGCGGCAGGAGCTGAGCGTACCGGTCACACGGCCTGAAACGTCACCTGCAGGACCTGGATTTGCAACGCGGCGTACGTCGAAGCGCGCTACGCTGACACTCTTTCCAAAGGACTAAGCCGGAAGGCATATAACGGCGCGCCGTCGCAGGAAGCGAAACGGCGTTTACCGAAAACGCGGCGTGTTGGACGCAATGTTGTTCTCGCGCCGCTGCGCGCATCGTTGTAGCTTTCGCTACTCCCGGAGCTTGACGATGCGCGCAATCATTTTCACAATTTTCGGCATGGCGCTGTTCGCAAACGCCTTGCCTGCCTCGGCGCAGGGTCTAACGGCCGCCGGAGAACTCGAACATGCGCGCGCCAATGCACGCGCTGGCGGTCCCATCAGTGGGCGGGACGCGGAATTGCTTGAACGGTATGGCTGCTTGAGCGGCACGCGCAGCGCCTTTTGCCGGCGCATCGAACATCGTCATGCGTACCGCGGTTACAGCCGCCGTCTTCATCATCACCACCGGCGGCATCGCTAGCGACGCGCTGCGCGGGCAGGACGAGTTTCATTCCCCGCGGCGGCGAAGATTCTGGTTTCGGAAGGTCGGATCGTACGCAAGCGGATCGTGGTACTTCGTGATCGCCTTCGGATACATCGGTTTATACGACGACGTTGTCGGCGCCGAAATGCCGGCTGCTCCGTTCGCCGAACTTGGCGGCGTCCTGACGATGACGGGATTGCGGGGTGCCGTTGAATAACGCCGCATCTGGGCGGACGCCGGTGCCGCGAAGAGCAAAAGCACCAATGCGGCCAGAATTGCGTTCTTCATGTCGTGTCCCCTAGCCCCCTTCGGCGACTCGGCGCCAAAGCACCACGTTTCGCCCCTCAATGCCTCTCATCGAAGTACGACAAATTCAAGGGGATGGGGCCCGAATCTGTTGACGTGTGACGGTGCGAGCCCGGCGGCTCAGCACCGCGCGAACGATCATCACAGCTATCTGCGCCGGATTCCGGGCGTCCTGTTGTAAGGCTGCGAGCGGAAAACGGGATTGGAATAATCCTGCAATCGCTTTGGATAGGATGGATTGATGGCGGGAATGTCGGATCCGGGCACGCCCGAACCGGTACGCACGCTCGGCGGCGTCCGTGTGATCTGCGGATTCGATTCGTTCGCGTTCGGCACCATCCGCGACGCTCCGTCGCCATCCTGCGCATGCGCCGGGACGATTGACCCCAGTGCCGCCACGACGGCCACAATCAAGAATTTCATTTGCCTTGCTCCTTACGCCCTCTTCGGATCGTGTTGCCCAGGCTCTTTGAAATATGGTCCATTACCGATTAGTCTCAAGGGTGACAAAGCTGGAATT
>DATLJG010000212.1:0-3857 GCA_035538995.1 Hyphomicrobium sp.
GCGCGGGATATCGTAGAGCTGACCGATGCAGCGGAGGCCCAGTCGTTTCAGCAACAGCACGCGCGATGAGTCCAGCCGCAGGGATTCGACCGGCAAAGTTTCGATCACCTCGCGCGTCTGCCCCGAGGGCGCCATTGCCCAACGTGCATCGGCGGGGCAACCGAAGCGCGCGAGCGCGTGGGCCGCGCCCAAGGTGTCCGCGAGCCCCACCCGAACAGAAACTCCGAACGAGGCGAGGCGCTGCGTCATATCATCCAGCAAATTCTCCTCGCCGCCGAAAAGGTGCGTGACGCCGGTGACGTCGATCCAAAGGCCGTCTTCGCCATCGATATGACGATTGGGACCATAGCGACCCGCCCAGCGCGCCAATTTCAGCAGTGCGATCTTGTCTTTCTGCGGTTCGGCGGCGCGCGAAATGAGGGCCGGATGCGCGGCGCGCGCGTCACTGAGCGCGGTGCCGGTCTCGATTCCCAATCGACCGGCATATGCGTTGACAGCCGTAATCTTGATCCCGTGCGTGCGGCTCTCAATAAGAGCGAAAGGCTGGCGCGCCGGTACTGCTTGCGGTTCGGCGCGTTTGAGCCGACAGATCGGCCACGACGGGAGCCAAATCGAAACGATGCGCTTCATCCGACCACTCCAAAACAAAAGGCCGCCGGGCTGCGCTTTCAGGCCGGGCGCGGCAGCGGTCGAGGGCGACTTCGAAACGGGAACATCCTGATGCCCGAGGATCGAAGCGGTGGGGGGCACTCGGCAGCCGCTTGATCCGCCAACGGGTTGCGGTGGCTCCGGCCGGTTCGGACGCCGGATGGGTGACGACCAGGCATGGCGTCGCCATCTCTCCAGCTGCGAGGCTCAGGCGGCGCGCCGGCATCAAATCGAGTTCATCGAGGACGCCGATGACGACGGCGAGACTTGCGGCCTTGAGACTTTCTTCGATCGCATTCAAGGCGTCGCCGGAACGCGCCGCCTCGACGACGATCAGGCGCGAGGGATCGAGGCCCAGATGAGCGAAGCCCGCCAGCGACGGCGAACCGAATTCTCCGGCAATCGATTTCGGCCAGCACCACAGCACCCAGGGCTGGCTCATTGCGCGCTTCGCTGCCAGCGCATCGATCCGGCGCACGGCGAGACGCATGGCGAAGCCTACGCCTGCCATCCAGTCGGCCGCCGAGGCACCCTTGGCCACGGACGGCGTGCCCTTGATTTCGTGGACCGCATTCGCTTCCAGGCCTCGAGGAAGCAGGGCATCGCAGGCGGCGCAGCCAAGCCCCCAATACGGCGACTGGCGCGCTGTCCCCGTATCGGCGGAGGGCGCGGAAGGCGTGTAACGGAGAGCATGACGCTCCAAGCTCTGGATGCGCGAGCGCAGGCGGGCAATGACGGCGGCCTGCCTGGAGGCTTGGCTTGGCCCAACAGAGAGACCTTCGGCCATCCCCGGCGCGGCATCGTCCAGACCATCGGCCGAGGCTCTTGAGCCCAAAGAAATGCTCCCGCGCTGAATTCCTCGTTTACGAATGCCGGCGCATTCGTTCGCTTTTTGTTCTAGTCTTTCGATCCGTTTTCGTCAAGGCCTGCGAGACAAAGAACGAACTGCTCCGATAGCGTCATCAAACGGCAACACAACGGGCGAAAATTTCGAAAACGCCAAGGAACTCAGCGGCACTGCAGCAATCGTGATGGAACTGTGACTTCCCTGCTCTGCCCGCAAAAACGGGACTGATTTATACCCAGTCTTCACTAATCGAAACCAGGATAACCCCCGTTACCCTGCATTTACTCTTTTGTCAGTGATTGGAGCATCCCCCCGATGACCTTGCCTAACCGTCTCAGTGGAATGGCCGTTGCTGCGCTTATCCTTGCCGGCGGCATGATCTCCGCAACCTCGGCCAAAGCCGAAGATCTCGTCGATTTCCTTTGGGGCGGCGACGCGGAGTTCGGCGGCGGACGCAGCGTCGTTGCCTTCGACCCGAAGTATAAGCCCAACCAGATCATCGTATCGTTCTCCGATCGCCGCCTTTACCTGATCACCAAGACGGGTGAAGCCATCACGTATCCCGTCGCCGTCCCGAAAGGGGATGCGCGCTGGCAGGGCGTGACCGTCGTATCCAACAAGCGGGTCAATCCTCCGTGGACCCCGACGCCCGAAATGCTGCGCGAAAACCCGCGCCTGCCGCATTGGGTGCCCGGCGGCCATCCGATGAATCCGCTCGGCATTCGCGCCATGTATCTGGGTTCGAGCGCCTACCGCATTCACGGAACCGACGCCCCTTGGACCATCGGCAAGGCCGTTTCGCACGGCTGCATCCGCATGACGAACAAGGACGTCCTCGATCTTTATCCGCGCGTGCCGGTCGGTATGCGCGTGACGGTGACGTGGCAGCACTTCACGACACATTCGCTGGCGTCGGGCGGGTCGTATCCGATCTATGGAGACGACAACGACTCGAAGCAGGCTTCGAATAGCTCGACGCAGAGCACACCTTCCAGCAGACGCCCCACGGACGGAAGTTTGAGCAGCCTATTCTTCTGGGAAGATTCGGCTCCTGCACAATCCGCTCGTGCCGAGTCCCAAGAAAAGGCGCCGAAGAAAGCTGCGGAGAAGGCGAAGCCTGAGGAAAAGAAGAAGCCGACAGCTTCGGCGTCCGCAGCAAAGAAGAAACCCGCTGCTTCCGAACCGAAGAAATCGGCTGCGGCGGAGTCGCCGAAGCGCACATCCTTCGTTGCCGATCCGGTCAAGCCGAGCGAATCTTTGCTCTCGGGTTCGATTACACAGAAGGCCGCGATCCTGGAGCAAGACGACGCGCCAGCTCAACTGGCCACGGCTTCGGCTGACGATAGCGTTACCGCTCCGAAATCCTCGGAACAAATACAATAATAAAACGAAACGTCTCTTGCTCTGAACTTTACGGGCGGCTCTTCGGGCCGCCCGTTTTATTTGCGGGGACCGCCGTCCAGACTTGTCCGGCCCGCTGAGGTGGACCATCTCACAGGTGTGCCGCGACCGAAATCGGCGCTATCATGTGTGCCATTCCCCTGAGCTGAGTTAAATAGACCTTGGTAACCCTGCTCGACACGACCGGTCCGAAGCCGCGCCTGCGGCATCCCGAAAAGGCATCGCGGCCGGATAGCCCGACGTTGCCGAAACCGGCTTGGCTGCGCGTGCGAGCGGCCGGATCGCCGGGCTTTGCTCATACGCTTGCAATCGTGCGCGATCACCGGCTGCATACCGTTTGCCAAGAAGCGGCGTGCCCCAACATCGGGGAATGCTGGGAGAAGCGGCACGCAACGATGATGATCATGGGCGATGTCTGTACGCGCGCCTGTGCCTTCTGCAATGTCGCGACCGGACGACCGTCCTCGCTCGACTCTGATGAGCCTCGGCGCGTTGCCGATGCCGTCGCTCGCCTTGCCCTCGAGCACGTCGTCGTCACCTCAGTCGATCGCGATGATCTTGCCGACGGCGGTGCGCAGCATTTTGCCGAAACCATCGCTGCAATCCGCCGTTCGTCTCCCGGCACCACCATCGAGGTTCTGACGCCGGATTTCCTGCGTAAAGACGGAGCGCTCGAAAAGGTCATCGCGGCACGGCCTGATGTCTTCAATCACAATCTCGAAACGGTGCCGGGCCTTTATCTGAAAATCCGTCCCGGCGCCCGCTACTTCCATTCCCTGCGTTTGCTGCAGCGTGCGAAGGAGATCGATGCGCGCATGTTCACGAAGTCGGGAATCATGGTCGGGCTCGGCGAAACGCGCGACGAAATTTTGCAAGTCATGGACGATCTGCGTTCGGCTGACGTCGATTTCCTGACGATCGGTCAATATCTCCAACCAACCCGCAAACATGCCGCTATCGA
>DATLJG010000213.1:0-24483 GCA_035538995.1 Hyphomicrobium sp.
AGGCTGTTGTAGTTCGGGCCGAGCACGGTCGTGAAGTACTCGCACGACCCATCATGGACGCGACGCAAAAAGGCCTGCTCGCGATCCGAACCATTCCAATCGTGAAGCACGCTGATCGTATCGCCGTTCGACAACTTGAAGCCGCCGATATCAATGGCATTGGCGTAAGCGTGCTCGGAAATTTGCGCGCCGTCGACGCTATTCATCGGACGGCAGGAATAGGACGCGAGCACCTTCAGCCCGGCAAGTTCCTGCCGGAAATAATAGCGCGCCGCCGGTTCGACGACGTTACGCACCCAGTTGTCGATCTGCGGGATCATCGGACAGCGGAGCGAAGCCGGAGGCTCAAGCGGAACGCGCCCGTTGTCGGCAGCCGACATCTCGAAGGCGATTTCCGCGCCGCAGACGCTCGGACCGCCGAGCGCCGACCGCGTACGGACGAATGCCGTCTGGAGAACAACGCCGGAAGCAAGGCAGGCGCGCTCTTCGGGCGAACGCCAGGGATCGCTTTTGACGACAAACGTCGGCCCTGCGGTGCCTCCGCAGCCCGAAAGAAGAACGGGGCCGGAGAGCAGCAGGACAGCGAGCGGAATAAAAACGCGGATACGACGCGAGACCATGACCGGACGAGTAAAAGCAGGTAACGTTAACCAATCGTAAAAAAGTGCCCGCTCAAGCCTTGAATCTCCATGTTTTCCAGGCTGATTTTGGCCGCGACCTTGTCAAAGCCGGGGCAATTGCGCGAATCGCGCTCTGCGCGACAATCAAGATGCGCACCTGAAAATTCTTGAAGTTATCCACAGATCAGAAAAAGCCGACACACGACTGATACCCGCCTGTCATTGACCACAGCTATCTCGCTTGTGCTCCCGGAGGGTGCTGCCGGCTCAAATCGTCCCGCGTATGAGCCCGGAATGCGCCGCTCTCTCTCGTCTTCGATCGGATTTGTATCTCGTACCGATTTGAAGACGTCCGGGGCGATGTGCGGAATGCGAAAGCACTCGCCAAGCCTCCGCGCCTTGGCGGGGACGCGTGCCCTGGCGCGCCCGGATGCCCGGCTTCGCGGCATCCCTGGAAATTTATGAAGCCCGGTCACCGGGTCGTCAGGGTCCGTTCTCCGAGCCGGAATCGGCCGGTTCGAGAAATGCCAAGACTTCCGATTTGAACGATCGGTCGCTCACGGCGCGATTGTGATCCCGGCCGGGAATTGTGAATGCCCGCGCCTCCGGGATGAGCTTCGCAAGCTCCTCTGCCGAACCGCCGATCACATCCGTTTCGCCGACCGCGATAAAAACTGGAGCGGCGATACTGGCCACCATTTCAGCAGTAATCGGCGCACGCGACGAGCGGATACAGGCCGCAAGCGCCTTGAGATCGCTCTTCGTCTGCTCTGCAAACGCCCGGAACGTTCGCGCCGTCGGATTGCTGACATCCTCGATGCTCGGAGCTTCAAGAGCCCGCGCGATTGGCCCCGTCCCCGCCATGCCGCGCACCATGTTGATGCCGAGCCCACCGAAAACGAGCCGATCCACACGGTCGGGATGCGCCAGCGCCAGAAAGGCCGCGATACGGGCTCCCATCGAATAGCCAATGACATGCGCCCGCGCGATTCCAAGATGATCGAGCAGTCGCCGCCCGTCCTCGGCCATCAAGGGCGCGCCGTAGTCGGTCAGCTCGTAAAGTTTCTGGCTTTCCCCATGGCCGCGATTGTCGAACGCTATGACGCGGTATCCGGCCTTCGTCAGAAAATCGATCCAGCCCGTGCCGCCCCAATTGGTCTGCACATTTGACGCAAATCCGTGAATCAGAAGGACAGGAGGCTTGTCCGATGAGGATTCGGTGTCGAGATAGGCGATATCCACGCCCGCGCTGTCGAAGTGCTTCATGCCGTCGCTGCCTGGTTTCTGCAAGTAAGAGCCATCTCCCCTACCATCATCGCCACGCAGAAGGTATGGTGCGGCCGCAAATCTCCAATTCGCAAAAGGGCGTCGCATGGCCGGAACAGTCATCCCACATTTCGCAAACGACGTCGGCGCCGAACGCATCTTCGTCGGCGTCAAGGAATTCAATTGCATGGGAGCGCGGGCGCCGTTCGACCATCCTCACGTCTATCTCGACATGGGACAGGATGGACAAATCCTCTGCCCATATTGCTCCACGCTTTATATTTACGACCCGCGTCTGAAGGCGGACGAAAGCGACCCGAAGGACAGCCTCGTCTCTGACGCTGCTTGATCGTCCCATGAGCCGAGGCGCTCATCAGATCCGGCGCCGCTGATGACCGACGGCAATCTCAAGGTCGCGATCGCGGGAGGCGGTATCGGCGGCCTCGCCACAGCAATCGCGCTGGCGAAGCACGGAACCCCGTCGCGTGTCTTCGAACGTCGCGCCGCGTTTCCCGAAGAGGGCGCCGGCATCCAGATTGGCCCCAACGGCACCCGCATCCTCAAAGGCCTCGGTGTCGCAGATCTCCTGCGGGACCAAGCAGCGACTCCCGACGCGCTGAGCGTCCGCGACGGTGCAACGGGACGCGAACTGACGCGCTTGCCGCTCGGCTCCTGGATCGCCGGGAGACACGCTTCGCCTTACTGGACCGCCCACCGCAAAGATCTGCATGTCGCCCTACGTCAGCGCGCCGATGCCGATCCACTCATCACGCTCACGACCGGCGTCGAGATAGTTTCTGTCATTGATGAAGGCGCGGAAATTCGCGCCGTCGCCGCGAACGGCGAAACCTTCAACGCTTCGCTCCTTGTCGCCGCTGACGGGATTTGGTCGAAACTTCGGAAGCATGTGGCCGCCGATACCACACCACGGCCAACAGGAAAGATTGCGCTGCGCAGCGTAACCCTGGCCGACGCTCTTCCCGCCGGACTGAGGCGCAACGCCGTCCACATCTGGCTCGCGCCGGGCGGACATGTGGTCCACTATCCCGTCAATCATGGCCGCGACATTGCCCTGGTCGTCATCGCCGACGATCCCTCACACGATGTCGAGTGGGATCTGCCGGCGTCCGGCCAAGCTGCACAACAGAAAGTCCGGAGCTTCGCCGAACCCGTACGCTCCCTGGTCGAAAAAGCCGGGCCCTGGCGTCACTGGGCGCTCCACAGCTTGTCCGAACTCAACAGCTGGTCCACCGGGCGTACCGTCTTGCTCGGCGACGCCGCCCATCCGGTGCTGCCATTTCTCGCCCAGGGCGCGGTGCTCGCACTTGAAGACGCGACAACGCTCGCCGCGTGCATCGCCTGCCACAACAACGACATCGCGATGGCGCTGCGCAGCTATGAGCAGACACGCCGCCCACGTGCCCGGCGCGTCGCGCAAGCCTCGGCACGAAACGGGCGCATCTATCATATGGCAGGCATCAACGCAGTCGCGCGCAACACGGCATTGCGTATGACGCCACCGAACCGGGTCATGGCCGGTTTCGACTGGCTTTACGGCTGGAGGCTTTGAGCATGCCGAGCCGCCCCGCCGCCCCGCGTTTATCGTACCGCACCGGACTGACGACGCTCGGCGTTCAAGGGCTTGTTATTGACGCCGAAAAGCGCGTCCTGCTGGTCCGTCACGGCTATCGTCCCGGCTGGCATTTCCCGGGTGGCGGCGTCGAACGAGGCGAGAAAATCGACACCGCGCTTTGCCGCGAACTGCAGGAAGAAACGGGCGTCATCATCACCGCTCCCGCTCGGCTGTTCGGGATCTATACGAATTTCCAGCAATTCCCGGGAGACCATGTCGTCCTTTTTATTGTCGAACACTGGCGACAACCGCACGTCCCCAAACGCAACGCTGAAATCGCTGAGCAGCGGTTTACATCCCTCGACGATCTCCCCTCGACCATAACGCCGGCCACGCGCCGTCGCCTCGACGAAGTCTTCGCAAACGCCGAGCCTGTGACAGACTGGTAATCGCCAAATTCCGAAGACGCCTTTTCCTGCGGCCGGATCGACTTTAAGAACGTCTACCTATTCATCGGGGCAATTCTGAATAATGGAAATCGTTAGCGGCATGCTCAGCAGCTTCCTGGTTGCATTGCCGGCATTGTTCTCGATCGTCAATCCGATCGGCGGTGCCCTGATCTACAGTCAAGTTACGCTTGGCCGTCCGCACCCCGAGCGCGTCGCGCTCGCCTACCGCGTGGCGTTCTATTCCGCCATCGTCATGCTCACATCGCTTTGGATCGGTGCAACTCTGATGAGTTTCTTCGGAGTCAGTATCGACGCCCTCCGGGTCGCCGGCGGCCTCGTGGTAGCCGCCAGCGGCTGGCACATGCTCAACGATCCCAAGGAAAACGAAGATCGCAAGCAAGATCACGCCGCGCCCGCAGCGTGGGCAAGCGACGTCGCCTTCTATCCGCTGACGATGCCGTTCACGACAGGGCCCGGCACGATATCGGTCGCGATCGCGTTGAGCGCCGGTCGTCCATCAACAACCGAGGGATTGCTGCCGTTTTACGCAGGTGCATCGGCTGCAGCCATTGCAATCGCGATCGTCGTTGCAATTTGCTACGCCTCCGCCGATCGCCTTGTGGCGTTGCTCGGTCCCGCACGAGCGCGAATTCTGACGCGGCTTTCGGCCTTCCTGCTGCTTTGCATCGGCGTGCAGATCCTGATCTCAGGCGCTCAGGGTGCGCTGACAAGCGTGCTCAACCGAGCCCACTAAGCCGCGCCTTTCCGCAGGCACGAAAATCCCTTACGTTCGTCTGCAACGTCGCGGCGGGCAGGCCGAATTGCAGGGAGCGCAACGCGCATGACAGCTATCATTGCTCTGATCGTCGTTCTTTATCTTTTCAGCGCCATCCGGATTTTGCGGCAGTATGAGCGGGGCGTCGTTTTTCAGCTCGGAAAATTCGCCGGCGTGCGCGGACCCGGCTTGACGTTGATCTTCGCTCCGATTCAGTCGATGAGCCGCGTTTCGCTCCGCACCGTGACGATGCAGATCCCGTCGCAGAAGATCATCACGAAAGATAACGTCTCGATCGATATTGCGGCGGTCGCCTACTATCACATCAACGATCCCGAAAAGGCGGTGATCGCGATCGAGAACGTCTACGAGGCGATCAACCAGATCAGTCAGACCACCGTCCGCAACGTTGTCGGGCGTTTCTCATTGGATCAATTGCTGGCGCAAACGGTCGAGATCAACAATCAGATCAGGACCGTCATCGACGAACATACGCATCCCTGGGGCACGCAGGTCACGGCGGTTGAGATCAAGGACATCGTGTTGCCGGACAACATGCAGCGCGCAATGGCGAGAGAAGCGGAGGCCGAACGCGAACGCCGGGCTAAGATCGTCGCCGCCGAAGGCGAATTTCAAGCGGCTGTTCGCCTTGGTGAAGCCGCCGATATCATCACCGCTCACCCGGTTGCGCTACAGCTCAGAACGCTTCAGACGATGGCCGAAATCGCGACCGAAAAGAATTCGACGATCTTCTTCCCGGCGCAGTTCATGACAACCGTCCAGGAAGCCTTCGCCACCCTGCAACAGGATGCCAAAACGAAGTAGTGGCCGCTCTGAGAGCCGCCACTACGCATTTGTTACCACCAATTGAAAAACGCCGGCTTGTTTCGATAGCGCCGCTCATAGCGGTCGTAACGATCATAGCGATCATACCGGTCGTAGCGGCCGCGGTCGTCGTAGTAGTCGTACGGATCATCGCGCACGTATTGCGGAGCCGGTCTGCGAGGCCGCTTCTTCAGGCTGCCTTGCGGTTCGGTGCTGCTCACGACGATGAAGTCCGTTGCTTTGCCGGTCTCCTTGCTCAACGGCTCGTCCGAGACGATGAGCGATGAACCAGGCCAGACGTATCCCGAGATCCGCGACGCGACGTCCGGCGGTATCGTAATACGATCGAGCGCACTCGTGGCGGAGGCAACGTCGGTAGCCGGCGCATCGTAATTCAGGTCGGCACGGCGGCGCTTCTTGTACGAAACGGCATCGACGTCCTCAGCCGAGCGCCGGGCGATCGAAACCACCTGCCAGCGCAAATCCTTGCCTTGATCCTTGTAATCGACGGCCGTGAAGACGTGCGTTCCGATTGCCTCGTCCGGCTGTGAGATTGTAATTGGCGCGTCGAACACCGGCTCATTGCCCTGGCGCACGTAGAGCCTTTGTGTTTTCCGGCTGATGAACATCGAAACAGGAAATGTCTTCCACTTCGCATTCTGCATTGCAGCGACCGCCGTCGCCTTCACCGCATCGGCCTTCTTCCACTCGTCGGTCGCTGCTGTCAGTTCTTGCTCTGCGGCATCGGTTGCCGCTTTTGCAGCTTCGAACTTGTCATTCGCTATTTTCGCGGCCGCGTCCGCCTTTTCCTTTCGCGCCTCGGCGCGCTTGGCAACGGAAGGTTTTGTCGCCGCGGCCAGTTTTTTCGCGGCGAGCTCCACCTGCTTATCGGCGCGCTTCTTGACAGCTTCGGCACGCCGCAACTTCTTGGCCGCTTTCGCGTGAACGGCTTTCTTGCCGTCCATCACGGATTTCAATTCGTCGGCTTGCGAGGTTGCAGTCTGCGCTTCGAGACTCTTTTCCGAAGCCATCGATTTGAGCGCCTGCATCTGGGCAGCGCGGGCCGGCCACTTTGAAACCTCGGGCACGAAGACGTCGGGTTGGTCCTGGTCGGTAACCCCGTCTTCGAACGTTGCCGGGACGGCGATTGCAACGTCTCCGGCTGGCACGGGCTTCGGCAGCAACGGATGAGAAACGTCCGATGGCGCGACATCGTCATGCGCGACGACCACGCGCAATCCCAGCCTCGTCAACGGAAAGAGGCGGCTTGCGAATTCGTATGGCATGCGGACGCAGCCGTGCGAGGCTGGATACCCCGGCAGCGCACCGGCGTGCAACGCGATCCCCGACCACGTGATCCGCTGCATGAACGGCATCGATGCGTCGTCATAAATGTTCGAGTAATGCTCTTCCTGCTTCTGCAGGACGCTAAAAACCCCGACCGGGGTTTCATAATCGGTCTGGCCTGTCGAGACGCCGGCGTGAATCGCCTCGCCTTTGGCGTCATAGACGGAAATTCGCTGGTCTTTGATTGACACCACGGCCACAACCGGCCGACCGGATAATGTGCTTTCAACGGTCTGGTTGTTGCCGGTGTCCCGATTTCGGTTCCGGGCCTCCGCCGCATCCGACAGGCTTCCCGCAGCCAGCAGGATAAGAGTTGCGCCGGCGCATTTCCGAACGTGCGCGAACGACGATACGCTAAACATTTCTGACGCCCTACCGTAGACGGAACGGAAGAGCCCAATCTGCCCTCCCCCTCAGCCTGACCTAAACTCTTTACGCCTCGTTTACGTTCCAGCCCGCGCGGCTTCTCCACGCGGATATATCAACCACTGAATCGTGCCGGAAACTCGGCGTTGACGCAATCAAGTTTAGCCGGCGCCTGTGAAGCGAGCGTTAAATTCGGCTGCGTTTTGCCTCAAAACCCGCCAGACCCTCACATTTCGGTCAATCATCGCTCACCTCTTGCTCAGCCGTTAACGGGCTCGCGGCGAGGCATATCGCCCACACGGCCCTGGCAACCTCCACAGGCCGCCCTTCAGAGCCTACATGTCGGCCGAGGCATTATCTGAAAGCCTCAGAACGAATAGAAAGGCATGTGGCGATGACGGTGACGGCAGAAACGATTGAGCGTTCCGGACATTTCACGATCGGCGGCGACATGCCGGTTGTCCGGTTGGGCTTTGGAGCCATGCGTGTAACGGGGTCGGGCGTCTGGGGCGAACCGGACGACCGCGCCGAATGCCTGCGAACGCTACGCAAGCTCCCCGAACTCGGTATCAATTTCATCGATACCGCCGATTCCTATGGCCCGGAGGTTAGCGAACGTCTTCTTCGGGAAGCTCTGCATCCCTATCGCGGGATGACCATCGCCACGAAGGCCGGCCTCCTCCGTACCGGCCCCGGAATTTGGATTCCGCTCGGGCGCCCCGAATACCTGCGCCAGCAGGTTATCCTGAGCATCCGCCGGCTGGGTGTCGAACGTCTCGATCTCTGGCAATTGCACCGCATCGACCCCAAAGTCCCCCAGGACGAGCAATTCGATGCCATCAAGTCGATACAGGCCGACGGACTTATCCGGCATGTCGGCCTTAGCCAAGTCAGCGTGAAGGAAATCCAGGCGGCACAAAAATACTTTCAAGTTGCAACGGTTCAGAACCTTTACAATCTTGCCGACCGCTCGAGCGAGGACGTTTTGGACTTTTGCGAAAAGAACGGAATTGGGTTCATTCCGTGGTTTCCGCTCGCGGCAGGCGATTTGGCAAAACCCGGGTCACGGCTCGAAAGCATCGCCAAGAACCACAATGCCGCTCCGAGCCAGATTGCTCTCGCTTGGCTATTGCGGCGCAGCCCCAACATGCTCCCTATCCCGGGAACCTCAAAGGTCCGTCACCTGGAGGAAAATGTTGCGGCCGCCGGGATCAGCCTCAGCGACGACGATTTCACTGCGCTCAGTCAGCTCAGCAAACCGTAGTTTCACGCGGCCCGCTCGGTTCGAAGAGGTGGCGTGCTGGCGAAAGAGCACGCCATTTCATGCAACAAGGCGCGGACCTCCGGATGCTCGTTGCGGTCCCATTCCGACAGCATGTGCCTAAGCGTATCTTCCCGGCTATCCAGCAGACGCGCGTAAGCCGCCTTGCCCTTGGCGGTAAGCTCCACGAAGCCTCCCGCTTCGCGCGCCATTCCGGCCGCAACGAGAGGCGCAAATAGCCGGTTCCGATCCCCGTCACCCACAGTCAGCCGCTTTTCAAGCTCCGCCTTGCTGGCGCGGCCGTCTTTTTCCCCGATCCGCGCCAAAAGCCAGAATTGATCGGGTTCAAGATCGATCCCGAGACGCGCCGCCGTTTGTGTGTACACGCGCCACCGGTTTTCCCGCGCCGTGACGCGCGCCACGATACGCCCGAGTTCTTCCAGCGACGTCGCATCACGAGGCATCTGCAGCGGATCGTTGACCGGCTCCGGCGCGAGGCTCGTTTTAAGCGGCTCTTCCTTGATCGCGAACGTCAGCAGAAAACCCAGGAAGGCCAGCACCGTGGCCGTTAGAAAGACGGGGTGCAGCGACTCTATAAAGAGCCGTAGGTACTCCGCGTGCAGGGATTCTGGCAGCGACGCGATGGCCGACGGATCGTTTGCAGCTGCCGCCAACGGCGGCGCAGCAGCGGCGAGCTTGCTCTGCAATGTATACGAAAAGATACCGCCAAAAAGCGCAGCGCCGACCGCACCGCCGATGGAACGGAAAAGCGTCGTGCCTGATGTCGCGACACCAAGCTGCTCGTAGGCGACGACGTTCTGTACCGACATGACCAGGATCTGCATCACCATGCCGAGACCTAGCCCGAGGCACACCATGTAAAGAGACGCCATGCCGGCGGAGGTCTCCATGGTGATGCGAGATAGCAAAGCGAGACCGAGTGTCATCAATCCGGTCCCGAGGACCGGAAACATCTTGTATCGGCCAATACGGCTGATGATTTGTCCGCTGGTCACCGAACTCACGAACACGCCGAGCATCATCGGCGTCATGTGCAAACCGGCGCTCGTCGGGTCCAGGCCTTTGACGACCTGCAAATACACCGGCATCAGCGTAATCGAGCCAAAGAGCGCCATGCCGACAATGAACCCGACCGACGTCGCAATGGCGAATGCCCGCTTTTTGAAGAGCGAGAGCGGCAACAGGGGATCTGGAACCTGCGTTTCGGCATATAGAAACAAGCCAAGCGCCAGAAGCCCCAGCGCCGAGATCGCGAACATGCTCACCGGCGCATCATTCGCAAGTGTCCCGCCCAAACTCGTGATGATGACGAGGCTCGTCAGGACAACCGCCAGCAACGCAGCGCCGATGTAATCAATTTCCACCCGCGTCATTCGTTGGTGCGGCCGAAACGTCCTGTTGATGACGATCAGCGCCAGAATGCCGAATGGCAGATTGATCAGAAAGATCCAGCGCCAGGACAGATTATCGACGATGAATCCGCCGATGAGCGGACCGAGCACAGTCGACAGTCCGAAGACGCCGCCGAAAAACCCCTGATACCGTCCGCGTTCGCGCGGCGGCACGACGTCGCCGACGACAGCGATGGCCGTCACGATCAATCCACCGCCGCCCAATCCTTGCACAATCCGGAAGGCGATCAATTCCGGCAGATTTTGCGCGAGGCCGCAAAGTGCCGAGCCGATAAGAAAAATAATGACGGCCGTTTGGAGGACGATCCGGCGTCCGAACAGATCACCGAGCTTACCGTAGAGCGGAACCACAACGGTCGTCGCCAGCAGATACGCGGTGACGATCCATGAAAGATGCGAAATGCCGCCGATATCGCGAACGATGGTCGGTAGCGCCGTTGCAACGACCGTTTGGTCGAGGGATGCCAACAGCAGGACGAGAGCGAGAGCTGAAAAGATCGCCATGCGCTCGCGCGTGTTTGAATGTGTATCGTCGGTAATGTTGGCGCTCGGGCGCTGCATGTCGTCACAACTTTCTGATCGGCTTTTTCCGTCGCATTGTTAGGGGTGCGCGTGACTGCTTCGATCGGTCATGCCCCAAAACCGCTTGCTCCCGCATCCATTGCAGGATGACAAATCGAGCGGGAGCACAGAAAGGCTGAATTCGGAACCAGCTTGCAAGTGTTCAGTTACGTCACTGCGTCACGTCCTTGATGGTCTGCAATTTTGCCGGAAGGCCGCGATTATTTGGACATTTGCCTTATCGAGCGCCGCATAAGCAACACAACTCACTTTATGGTAGGCTTTCAACGAGGTTCGGTTGGCGCCGGCAGTGCGAATATGATAGCCGAACGAAATTGAATCCGGAGTTCTTGATGCGCGCACGGGCGGCTCAGATCGCAGCGATAGCCATGTTTTGGCTCGGAGGAACAGTCTCCGCGTCGGCCAATCCTGCCCTTCTGTTCGAACCCTCGACGGGTAAGGTTCTCTATTCCGAGGACATCGACGACGTCTGGTATCCGGCTTCGCTGACGAAGTTGACGACGGCTTACGTCGCCTTTCAGGCCATCAAAGACGGCAAAATTCACCTCGACGACAAAATTCCATGCTCGCTCGTTGCGACACTGCAACCGCCGAGCAAGGCCGGGCTCAAGGTCGGCCAGACGTTGACCGTGGAAAAAGCGCTGCAAGCCGTGATCGTCAAATCGGCGAATGACGTCACAGTCATGCTTGCCGAAGCCATTTCAGGCAGCGAGTCGGCTTTCGTCGCGCAAATGAACGAGACCGCCCAGCGCCTCGGAATGACGCGGACACACTTTGACAATACCAACGGCCTGCCGTCTCCCGGACAACTCACCTCGGCCCGCGATCTTGCGAAGATTGCAACCGCCGTCATTCGAGATTTTCCGCAATACGCCAGCTATTGGACGATGCCGGCGATGTACATAGGCAAGCGCCGGCTTGGCAGTCACAACGCGCTGCTCCGCACGTTCCCCGGAGCCGACGGACTGAAAACCGGTTTCACCTGTGATTCAGGCTACAACGTCGCCGCCACCGCGACCCGCGATGGCCATCGGCTGATGGCCATCGTGCTTGGCGAATCCTCCGGCAACGAACGGGCAATTCGATCCGCCGCCCTGCTTGAGTACGGCTTCCAGATCTACGACTGGAAAAGTTACCTCGGTATGCCGACGCTCGACACGTTGCCGGTCGAGGCCGATGCGAAGAACATCAGGTCCGTCCGCGATACGGTTGTTGCCTGGAGTTGCGGTAACCATCCTCGCGCGCATCATCGCGGCAAGGTGGCGAAGCACCATCGTCACAAGGGCAAAGGAAAGAAATCCGGACCGGGTGACGATTCGACGGTTAAGGCCGATCCGGCGAATGCCGCCGAAGTCACAAAGCCGGCGCCCAAAGCCGCCGAAGCGGCCTCCGAGTAAAGACGCGCGGCCATCTTCAAACAATCAGCTCAAGCGGGGCCTTCCTGTACACGCAGCCCGGAGGGTTTTGTGCTGGCGGCGCGTTGTTTGACCGAGCATCATCCTCGTTCTGCCGCTCGCGCGGCGGCTGATGTCGCGGACGCTCTTGCCCTGCACCGCGCCCGGAGGGCCGGCGATGCTGAGCCGTACCGGCGTCGGCCTCCACCTGTTCTATTGCGAAACGCTGGCGATCCGCATGTGGGACGGTGGCGGGAGTTGCAGCCGCCGCTAGCGCCAAAAGCGACCAACCTGCCGATATAGTCACTGCAATCGTCATGCCCGTCTTTCGCGCCTTTCTTGACGTCAGCGCACGTCGGGATGCGCAACAGTCGATTAACCTACGCCGAGCGCGCCGGTTAAGGAAGCCGTCCGCGCCGTGGCGTCAAACTTGCTTTCCCGGTTCCGTAAACCCGCATTTAAGCCTTGAGTAGGACGATACCAATGTCTTCGACGTCGAGAGCCCCTCGGACCCCCGACACAGATTTCACACCGACGCCCCGGGATGTCGGCGCTATGGCCGAGGTTCTGGAGGGTCGTCACGGATCTTTCGCTGCGGCGATTGCAGACTTTTTCGCCACCTATCACGGCGAAAAGGGAGACGCCGGCCGGGCTTGGGCCTGGACGGGGGTTGCCGAACTCGTCCGCTGTCGCGAGCGAGCCCGTCTCGAAAGTTGATTGGAATACGGGAATTGATGAGCGTGAAGACCGCGACCGTAGATAGCCTCGATCCGGCCTCGACCACCCATGCGCAATTGAAGGGCCGCGAGAAGTCCCCGGCAGCGGCGGCATGGGACATAGCCGCAAACCTGCTGCAACAAGCCGTCGGCATTCTCGTTTCCGATGGCGAACGTGCAAGAACCCAGCGCGATGCTCTCCTCGTTTTTGCTGTGCGCGTGTTCAGCGCCGGCCTGCTTTATCTTACGCAAATCGTCCTCGCCCGTTGGATGGGCGGATTTGAATACGGCGTCTATGTCTCCGTCTGGACCTGGGTGCTCATCCTGGGCGCGATGTCCCATCTCGGATTGAACCTGGCATCGCTGCGCCTCGCGCCGGTTTACCGGGAAACCCATGATTTCGCACATCTGCGCGGCTTGGTCCGTGACGTCAGATGCGTCGCGCTCGCAGGCGGCACAATCATCATGGTGGCTGGGCTCACCGGCGTGTGGATCTTTCAAGACCAGATCCAAAACCACTTCGTTCTGCCGATCTATCTCGCCCTTGTCTGCGTCCCGCTGTATGCGTTGACCGACGTTCAGGACGGCATCGGACGCGGCAATGCCTGGATGGGTATCGCGCTCATCCCGCCTTATATTCTTCGCCCCCTGCTGCTGCTTGCCGCGATGGCTGTCGCCTATGCAGCCGGGCTGTCGATGACGGCAGTGACCGCCGCATCCGCGGCGATTGTCGCGACGTGGCTGACCGGACTTCTACAAGCTCTCTCTCTCAACCGGCGGATGCGCGCAACCATTCCGGCCGGCCCCCGTCTGAGCGACTTTCCAACGTGGCTCAAAATCTCGCTGCCGCTGCTCGTCATGATGAGCGCGGAACTACTTCTTCAAAACACCGACATTCTCGTCGTCACCCGCTACATGTCCCCGGCGGATGTCGGAATTTATTTCGCCGCCGGCAAGACGATGGCCTTGATCATGTTCGTCCATTACGCCGTCGGCAGTGCCGTGGCCCATAAGTTCGCGGCGCTCCATGCCCGGGGCGATCATGACGGACTTCGCAGCTTCGTGAAAGACGCGGTCAACTGGACGTTCTGGCCGTCGCTGGCCAGCGCACTCGTAATTCTGGCGCTCGGCAAGCCGCTGCTCTCATTGTTCGGACCGCAATTCGCCACCGGCTATCCGGTGATGTGCATTCTGGTTGTCGGCTTTCTCACGCGCTCCGCGATGGGCCCCGCCGATTATCTGCTCAACATGCTGGGCGAACAGAAACTCTGCGCTGTGGTCCTATTTGGAGCCGCGCTTCTGAACATTGTGCTGAATGTCGTGCTGGTGCCGAAATTCGGTATCGTCGGCGCCGCGAGTGCCACGGCGACGTCGCTGACGATTGCTGCCCTGACGAACGCTGTCGTCGTCTGGTGGCGCCTCGGCATCAGCGTCGCGATTTGGAAGAACCTTCCGAAGTTCTGACACGAGGCCGCGCTTGCGGCCGGATAATCGGCAATGGTGCCGGCGGCCGGCTCGCGGAACGCGAGTCGCCGGCACCCAACAAAAGACTCCTACATCGGCGCGGCGATGACGAGCGTCCAGAAGGATTTGAATTCCGTCTTCGGATCTTGCACGAGCGCGATCCCCATATTGGTCGCGTCCGGCGTCAGAAGATTTTTGTTGTGGCCTGGGCTTTCCTCCCAGCCACGCATCACTTCATTGAAGTTGACCTGTCCCGTGCCGACGTTCTCGGCCGCTAAGCGTGCCCTGTAGCCAGCACGCTTGACCCGATCCCACGGGTTCGAGCCGTCGGATCCATAATGCGAAATGCGATCGAACTTCGCGAGATCGCGCGAGTGCGCTTTCGCGGCTTCCGTCAGCTCCGCATTGAGCTTCAACGGCTTCAGCTTATGCTTTTTGCGATAGGCATTGATGACGTCGCGCGCCATCTGCGCGTTGAGCGACGTCCGCGAATAATCGCGATCGGAAAGAACGCCGGGCGCCGCCTTCTCGAAGCTGCCATTCGGGGCCTTGTCGACGGATGCGACCTTGACGTTGCGTGGCGCCGAGGGTTCACCGCCGAGACCGACGCTCTTGATCGATGGAGACACCGCCGGCGCCGACAGCGAGGACGTCGTGTCCTGCTCTGCAAAACCGGATGTGATGGATGATGAGCCAAGGCTGCAACCGGCCAATGCCGTAGTGAGCCCGGCGGCGAGCGCGACGCGATACATAACAACTACTCCCGGCACGAGACGTGCGCGAAAACTCACCATTGCCGGAAATCCGTTAACCCGTCGTTAATGCTAATGGACCGCGAATCGCGCAAAGCGGCGCGACATGCCGATGTCCCAAACACACTCATGACGGATCCCTCAAGAACCCAATCCCGCCCCACCTATCTTCGCCTCAACAACGTGACGCGAGTTGGGCGGCGCGGCGGCAAAAGCCTGACCGAAGCGACACATGTGAGCAGCCTGAACGGCTTACCGAAGTAGCCCTGGTTGTGGGTCTTCGCCCGCAAACCTCTTGGAAGTGCTCCAGCGATCATCAAGAGTCGTCGCCGCAACTTGATTCGCGCCGGGAGACCTTCGATGAGTGCAGCCATCGGACAATCTGAGCGAAAATTCGAACGACAGTCCCCGCAGCTCAGCGTCCGGGATTTGGTGCTGCTGCGCATTTCCACCGGCAGCGCAACGCGCGCCGACCTCCAGCGCGACGTGGCGCCACTGCTTGCGCCGCGAATTCCAGGCGCCGAATTTCGCCGGTCCGCCGAACTCGCGATCAGTACTCTGACCGGGACCCAGCTCGTCGCCGAAGCCAAGGGACGACTGACGGCCTCCGGCAAGGGCCTGCAAGTGGCAGAAGCATTGCTTGCCCCATCCAAGACACCGTGCGCGACTTGGCGCGATGTGCGGACGGCGCTCGTCATGCGCGCGGTTCAAGCGGGCGACACACCCGCGATCCGAAAGGCCCTGCAGCGCGCCGAAGGCTTGGCCGCACTCGCGTTGCAGCATCATTTCGGAAAATCGACGGCCCGCGTTCAATCGCCGGCTGACCTCCGGTCCGATCTCGCGATCATCGCGCTCGAACGGGCTTTCGGGAACAAGATCAAGACCGGCTTCAAGAAGGGCGCGGGCCTTCCTGCGAAACCGGGCCGTGTTCTCGCCGGACAACTCTTCAAGCAGCCGCGCGAGATCGCAAGCGATGGAAAGTTGATCCTACACCTCGCCTGCGAAGTCGCCGGCAGCCGCGATCATTCCCTCGATGCGCTCGAACTGGCTGTACTTCGCGGCTTGGCGATCCCGAAAGAGGCCGACGAAGCCCCTTCGCAGCCGACGCAGCGCGCACCCCGCAGCGAACCCGCCCAGCGGACCCTGCCGCTGCCGTCCCCGGCTCCAAAACCCGCCAACGACCGCCTGCCGATTTCAGAGATTGCGCCTCCAAGGCTACGCGCGCCGTCGCCACCTGACATGGCAGAATTCTGCCGGGCTGTGATCGATGCGGCACGACCCGTCTCTGAGGGCTGGCCAGGCAACCGGAAGGCGTTTATCTCTTTGGTATGGAAGGCGATTCGCAACGCGCGGCCCGATTGGGGGCTATCCGAGATTGCGTTCAAAGGCATGCTCGCGGAAGCCCACCGCTCGGGTCGGATCGAATTGGCGACCGCCGATCTCAAAGATGGGCGCGACCTGCAATCGCTCGAGGATTCTAAAATCCTCTATAAGAACACCGTCTGGCACTTCGTGCGCGTCCAAGATTAAAGGCATTCTGGTTCGAAATGGGCGTCGAAGGCGGTCCACTCACAAAGACGTCGTTTGCTCCCTCTCTCGCTCCTGACAAGTTGAGCGAAGCGTTCGAGCACTCGATTACTTGGGAAGACGATCTTTGGCGCGCCGATCCGGTCGATGTGCCCGAGATTCACACCAAGGCACGCCAGAAATTCAACGATCTACTGACAACCGTCACATCGGGCCGCGGCTATCATACGCCCGAGCGCATTTTGCTCTTTCACGGCCAATCCGGCGCCGGAAAGACTCACTTGCTCCGTGCACTCCGAACCGACTCGCATCGCACCGGGCAGAGCTACTTCGGCTATGCTCAGATGACGCCCGACGTGCAGAACTATGCCGAGTTCTATCTGCGCCGCCTCGTCCATTCGTTGGAGAAGCCTTACGACCCGGATCGCTTCGGCGAGTCCGCACTGTCGCGCCTGACCAACCGGATGGTGCTCGATTCCGAAGTCATATCGTCCAGCGACCTCGACAAGCTCCGCGACGCGACGCTCGACGACAAGCAGCTCGCGCGCCTCATCCTGCGCCTCGCTGACCAGATCGTCGCCTGTGAGAAATTCCAGACGCGCGAACTCGACATCAATATCGTGCGCGCGCTCCTGTATTTGCAGCGCCGCGATCCGCGCATCGACCAGCGCATCCGGCAGTATCTCAACGGCCGCCAATTGACAGGGATCGCGCACGAGGCCGTCAGCGCTCTCGATCCCAATGACGGCGAAGATCGCGCTTTCGAAATCATCGCCGCGATCGGCGCTCTCGTTTGGACCGTCGATCGCGCCGCGCTCGTTTTTTGCGTCGACCAGGTCGAAGACCTGCGGTTCTTCGACAATTCCGAAGATCGCTTCCAGCGCGCCATACGCGACCTGATCCAGATCGCCAACCGGCTGACCAACGCCATCATCATCATTTCGTGCCTGGAAGATTTCTATAGCCAGGTACGCGGCCTCGTTGCCCAGTCTTATATCGACCGCATCGAGAAATCGGGACCCGTGCTGCTGCGCGAAAGCCGCACACCGGAAGAAGCCCGGCTCATCATTTCGAAACGGCTGGCCCATCATTCCGAGGTCAATGGCGGAGGCTTGAGCTTCCCCGATGCATCGCAGTTCTTTGGTCCGCAATTCTTCGAAGAATTTGGTGGGCTTTCCACGCGCCGTCTTCTGGAACACGCCCAATCGCGCTTGCGCGAAGCCACGTCGACCGAAGGCGACGAGCGCGAACCGGAGGAAGAACGCCCCTCATTCATCAGCACGTTGGCGCAAGCACTCGGCGCCGCCATCGGATTTGGCGGCGACGATGACACACCGACCATCTCGGCCGTGCAGTTCCGCGAAATGTGGGAGCGCTTCGCCAACGAAAGCGAAGCCGAAATGCCAGCCGACGACCAGGAGCTGGTCGATATTCTCGCGGCCGCCCTTCAACTCGCGCGTGACGAATGGGGACGCGCCATCGAAGTGACCGTCAAACGGCTCGAACTTGGCGACGACTTGCCGGCATTCGATTTGACAGTCCGCCACCGCACCGGCTTTGCCAGCGACGTGCGCGTCTTTCTCTGCAACCGCCCGACGCAAGGCGGCGGCCTGAAGCGCCAGCTCGACAAGGTGCTGACGGCGATGCAGGGCAAACCCTGCTTCATGCTGCGCGCCAGCGACTTCCCTCCGAACAAGAAGAACCAGACAGCGCAAGCCTTCCGCAAATTCCGCGACGGCGGCGGCCGTCAGCTGCTCGTGCCGATCCCCGAGTGGGAGCGCATGATGACGGTGCGGGAGTTCACCGCTCACCATCGCGGCGACACCGGCATGACGCAATGGCTCGAAGGCACGAAGCCGCTGTCGAGCCTCATCTCCGTCACGCATTTGCTGCGCCTCGATCTGCTGGGACGCCCGGTCCCACGCCTCGTTGCCAAGGAAATGGACGACCCGCAGCCGTCGCTTCAGGGTTTTGACGCGCACACCTCCGGGCGCGCAGAGATCGGCAGCCAGGACAGCAACGAAGTCGGACTACCGGCCAATGACGACGATCTGCCGATGTCTGTCATCCTTGATGAAGACGGCAGCTATGGCGCCAGCATTTTGGCGGGCCGCGAAAACTCCAATCGCAGCCGTCCGGTGACGCTCAACAAGAGCGTCCTGAAGCGCCACGCGGCGTTCCTCGGTGGCTCCGGCTCCGGTAAAACCACGATCGCGCTGTCGCTGATTGAGCAGCTGCTTCTACGCGGCGTCCCCGCCGTCCTGATCGACCGCAAGGGCGATCTCGCGAGTTATGCCAATCCGGAAGTCTGGCGTTCCAACGACAATGAAGCACCCGAGCGCCGTGCCGAACGCGAAAAGCTCGCCGATGCGATCGATGTCGCCGTCTATACGCCCGGACGTGCCTCCGGCCGGCCTATCTCGATTACGCTTTTGCCGAACGGCATCAACGAGCTGCCCGACCATGAGCAGCAGTTGCTGGCGAACCTTTCAGCGGCCGCTCTCGGCGAAATGCTGCATCTGAAGAACTCTGCGACGCACCAGAAACAATCCGGCGTTCTGGCTGTGGCGCTGCGCATTTTAGGCTCACTCTCAACGAGTGAAGTCACGCTTGGCGATCTCATCCACCTGCTGGAGGACGAGCACCCCGAGTTGACGGATCAGACGCAGCGCATGGACCCCTCGGGCAAGCTCCGCCGCGATCTCGTCGCGCAGCTTGACTCGCTTCGCTTGCGCAATGCCGCGCTTTTCGAAGGCGGCGGCGAAAGCCTGCGCATGGAGAGCCTGCTGGGATTGGGCCGCTATCAGCGCCCCAACCGCACGCGCCTCTCCGTCATCTACACCGGCTTCCTCGGCGACAACGAAAATATCCTGTTCTGGGTATCCCAATTCCTTTCCGAGGCTCTGCGCTTCTGCCAGCGCAATCCGAACGACGAACTGCAAGCCGTTGTCATGTTCGACGAAGCCGACCTCTATATTCCGGCCAACTCGAAGCCCGCCACGGCCGAGCCTCTGCAAAGCCTCTTGAAACGCGCCCGTTCCGCCGGCCTTGGCATGATGCTCGCGACGCAGTCGCCGGGCGACCTCGATTATAAGAGCCGTGACCAGATCACGAGCTGGTTCATCGGCCGCGTTCGTGAAGATACCGCGCTCCGAAAACTCAAGGCGGCGTTCCAGTCGGAGTCGGGCCTCGATCCGGCCACCGCGCTACCCGGTCAGACCGTTGGCGAATTCCACCTCGTTCAGGAAGGCCTTGTTCGCCCGATGAAAGCGCAACGCTCGCTCATTGCCGCCGAGCAGGTCCCGTTCGATCGCATCGAACAACTGGCGGCGGAAACCCGGGGCGTGGACGAACGCCAGCTTCGCCTTTTTGATCTTCGTTAATTTCGAAATCCGGTTTCGCTCAGCGACTCCGCTATTCAATTCGCGTTTCAGATTTCGACAACGTCCGTGATATTGCGGCGCAAATGGTTGCTCTATTAAGTGTAGCGACAATGAGACCCGTCGCGAGCAATACATTGAATTGTTTTGGGGTTCTGGACCTTATTTCGCCGGCGAGACCCTCTTTTCCCTCCGGTGGGCAAAAAGACTGTCGGCCGCGACCTGCGTCTTCGTAGACGGCTGCATTATACCAAGGGGGCCTGTCAACGCCTCTTTCCCCGATATATTATGGGGATCGCTGATCGAGTGGGATCAAAAGCTCAGCAGCACGGTAAGGGGGCGGCCCTATTACCGCGAATAATAAGGAAGCTAAGGCCGAGGGGGCAAACCGGCCGAAGCAATCCTGTCGAATTTGGCCGTGGCAATTGGGAGTGAACTTTTAAGAGTTCAGTGCGGGGTAGTGTTATGGCGGCAAAGCCTTTTGTCATGATGGTCGTGGCGACTCTTGTTGGTCCTGCGATCGGCGTCGGCCTTTTCATCCTTATGAACAACTTCTGAGCGTTGGCTAAATGGGTGTCGCGGCAAAGACCGCGCGTGCGCATCCACATCCTCTCCCCAACGCGCGTTTGCGCACCTGCCGCACAATTTGCCGTTTCTCGGCATAATCCAGCCGCTGGCCGGCTGAGCTGTCGCCGTAAACCACCGCTACCATCAGAGTTCTGAAAAGCCACCTCTTAGCCGTGGCAGTAGCGCAGCTTTGCGTCAGCGAGGTTACACGTTCCTGCGGCATCTGAACGCTCGTCGCGGACTAAGCCTCGCCCTCTCTGGCTGCGTCGTTCTCTGGCCAATGTCGGCAACCACCGTCCAACCCCCGAAACACGACCGTTAAAACAATGCCTTCATGAAAAGCCTTGGACAGAAAATGAGATAAGCCCGACCGCCATAAATCGAACCGAGCGGCAACGCTTGTTTAACATTCTTCGCCGCTTAATGGAGGCTCGCCGGCAACCATGAAGCGGTTCTCCGGCAGCCAGTGCGAGTAGACGATAGGGCTTTTTCAAATGCGAATTTCGACGCCTTCGCGGCTCATGACGATGTCTCGAACGGATAAGGAAACGCGGATCAAAGACTTCATCGCCGAGAGCCTCACCGCCGTGGCCGAAGGCCCGGGCGGAGACGGCATCGTGACGGTGATCGTGCGGGACAACGAGAGCCCTGCGGCGCGCGCGCTTTGCGCGGCGTTGTCGGAAACCGCCGCTACGCTTGATATCCGCGTTATTGTTGCTGACACGCGCGTAGAGGACGCTTCCTCGCCTTCGCTTGGCGCTATCCCAGGCGTCGAATGCCGTCACCTCGCGGATCCACGTTTCGGCGCCTCGCACGAGCAAATCGTTGTCGGACGTACTCATGTCTGGATCGGAGATTGCCTCCGCCGCGATCCCAACAAGCGCGATGCTTTCGAGCTTTACCACAAGGCCGATCCCGTCGCCCGTAAGTGCGCGACCGTATCGTTCGAAAGACTTTGGACGCGCTCTCGACCAATGACACCGGCAAAGCCGTCGTTGTTCACGCCGAACATGATTGCCAACGGCAAACCTGAAGACGGCGAAACGCTGCCGCTTCCTCTGCGCCAGTAAGGGCGCGACCTTATTCGATTGCCGAATTTAGCCGGGCGCTGCGCAAGCAGCGCCCGAAAGCATATGCGCATACGATCGAACTTATCTGATCGCTTCAACGAGCCAGGCATTTTTCCCGCGCCGGACGCGCCCCAGGAAAAAGAGCGCAAGAACGCGCAACGACAGATAATTGGCAATTTATCGCCGCGCTTCGGCCGTTCGCTTTTGTTGGTCTTTAAGCCCCTCCGCCCGTGGGCAATACTTGGCCCGGCCCAAGTCGAGGGGCGCTTCCGTCGCCCCCCGGTTAAAACAGGATGCCTATCATGCCTTTCTTCGCGCGCCTTGCCTTCATCTCGATGTTGCTCGTGGCGACAATCAACGGCGCAATAGGCGCAGAAAAGGCATTCCAGCATCAGGGCGTTGCTGCCGACGCAAAACGTTACGAAACGTTTCTAAAGGCGAACTGGAAGCCGGACGGCAAACCGGCCGCCGTTCTCAAGGCCGATGCCGAAAAGAATTTCGCCTCCGACCCCCGCGCCGCATCGCGAAGCCTCGCCGCCGCCGTCGTCGAAGATGACAAGGACTGGACGACCTGGACGCGCCTTGCCGAAGCTCTGCTGGCCGTCAAGCCCGATCCGAATTCCGGCGGCGAACGTTACGATCTTCCTATTTACGCTTCCGGCGCCGCCTATCGCGGCTATCAACTCGCACCCGCCCCGGCGGACCAGGCGCACGCGCTCGCCGTTCTCGGCCAAACCCTTGAGCGCCGTTCTTATTGGCGTCCGGCGATTGATGCGCTGAAACTCAGCCTCGACCTCGCCGACGATCAGACGACACGCGAAGCCTACGACAAACTGCGCGGTCAGTACGGCTTCCGCATGACCGACTACAAGACCGACAATGAAGTGACGCCGCCACGGCTCTGCCTGCAATTTTCCGAAGATCTCAGTCGCACGCAGACCGACGTTGCGAAATTCGTCTCGGTCAACGGCAAGGACCCGCAAAACCTCGTGCAGGATGGCCGCCAGCTTTGTGTCGAAGGCTTGAAGCACGGCGAGCGCTATGTCGTTCAGATTCGCGCCGGATTGCCGTCGAACATCGGGGAATCCCTGCTCAAGACATCCGACATCGCCGTTTATGTGCCAGACCGCTCGCCCTTCGTCCGCTTCAGCGGCAAGGCCTATGTCCTACCCTCGCGCGGCCAGCAGGGCATCCCCGTCGTCACGACCAATACCGACAAGATCAATGTCGAAGTCTATCGCATCGGCGATCGAAATCTCGCCACGGCACTGCAATCCGGCGACATGCAGCGGCAGCTTTCGACCTATGACGTCGATACCATTCGCGATCGATCGGGCATCAAGGTCTACACCGGTACGATGGATATTGCCTCCAAGCTCAACGAGGAGGTGACGACCGCCATTCCCGTCACGGACGCCACGGGCAACCTCGAACCGGGCGTCTATGTCGTGGTCGCAACGCCATCCGAGAAGTCAAAAAACGATAGCTACGAGCGCGCCACTCAATGGTTCATCGTATCCGATCTCGGCTTGACAGCATTCACCGGCGGCGACGGCATCCATGCTTTCGTTCGCTCGCTCAGCGAGGCGACTCCCGTTTCAGAAACCAATGTTAAGCTGATCGCACGCAACAATGAGGTGCTGGCGACCTCCAAAACTGATGAACGCGGCTACGCCAGATTCGACGCAGCCATCACGAAGGGTGATGGCGGATCGGCGCCTGCCATCCTCGTCGCCGAAAAAGGCACTGGCGAATACGCCTTCCTCGATCTGACGCTCAATGCCTTCGATCTTTCGGATCGCGGCGTGAAGGGCCGCGCCCCGGCGGGCCCGGTCGATGCATTCATGTATACCGAGCGCGGCGTCTATCGTGGCGGCGAGGAGGTGAACATCACCGCTCTTGTGCGCGACCAGTTCGGCAAATCCTCTGCGATTCCGACAACCCTGATCGTCTCGCGCCCGGATGGCGTCGAGCAAACCCGCGTCGTCATGAACGATCAGGGGCTTGGCGGCCGCGACTACATTCTGCCGCTCGCGAAAAGCGCGATGACCGGCACATGGCGCCTATGGCTGCACACCGATCCGAAAGAGCCGGCCATCGCGGAGCGTTCGTTCCTTGTCGAAGACTTCGTGCCCGAGCGTCTCGACATGAAGCTCTCAGCCGACGTTGCTGCGCTGACACCCGCAGACAACCAGACGATCAACGCCGACGGGCATTATCTCTATGGTCCGCCCGCCGCAGGTCTTGGCCTTGAAGGCGAAGTCGTCGTCAAAGCGTCGAACAAAGACGTTCCCGGATACACAGGCTATGTCTTCGGGCAGGCAGACGAATATGTGAATCCCGTCCGCCAGCCGCTGAATTCCAGCCTCGCAATGGACAACGACGGCAAGGCCACGATTCCGATCGTATTGCCGCAATTGCCAAAAACGCCGAAGCCGCTCGAAGCCGCGATCAGCGTGAAGCTGCGCGAAGCCGGAGGCCGCACCATCGAACGCAACCTCACGCTGCCGGTGGATTTGAAACTCGAACGCATCGGCATCAAACCGTTGTTCGAAAACTTCACCGCTCCTGAGGATCAGAACGCCGGCTTCGATGTCGTCCTGCTTGGCACCGACAACAAGCCGGAAGCCGCCGGCAATCTGACCTGGACGCTGACCCGCCTCGACACCAATTGGCAGTGGTATCGTCGCGACGGCAGCTGGGCCTACGAAGCCGTCACCGTGAAGCGCAAGATCGGCAGCGGCACGCTTTCGACGACAGCCGGTACGCCCGCGCGCATCTCCGAAGCCATTGGTTGGGGGCGTTACCGTCTCGATGTTGCTTCCAACGATGCGAACGGTCCGGCATCGAGCGTCATCTTCAATGCCGGTTGGTACACGTCCGGCGACACCGCCGACAGCCCCGAACAGCTCGACGTGGCGCTCGACAAGGACAGCTACAAATCCGGCGAAACCGCCAAGCTCCGCATAGCCTCAAAGCTCGGCGGCAAAGCCCTTATCACGGTTCTCGGCAATGGCCTTCACCTGATGAAGGAAGTCGATATTGCCAAAGGCGGTGGCGAAGTGGACGTGCCCGTCTCCGACACCTGGGGTCCAGGTGCCTACGTCACCGCCCTC
>DATLJG010000214.1:0-1635 GCA_035538995.1 Hyphomicrobium sp.
GGGATGCGAGATGATCGCGAACGTGCGGCGACGTGCGATCTCGGGCGGCATCTCCGTCCCGGATGCGGTTTGCGTCATCACGTTCAATTCAAGCCTCGACCAGTTTCACCTGGCTTGGGTCGAGCCAGATCTGGTGATAGTTGGCGGCTTTGCCGAACACTTCCCCGACATGCAGCTCGATCAGATCGCCGTCAAACTTGACGATCGGAAACGTCTTGCCGACGCAGTTGCGAAAAAGGGTCTGCAATTGCTTGTTGTCCGGCGGCAGGCCATCCGGCATCCGCAGAACGCGGACTTTATCACCAATGTTCATGCTGTTCCCAAAAGTTCGAGAGCTTCTCTCGGATCAATTCGCCCATCGTAGAGTGCGCGGCCCGTGATCGCGCCTTCGAGCATCCGGTATTCGGGCTTCATGAGATCGCGAACGTCCGCGATCGATGCCAGCCCACCCGAGGCGATGACGGGAATGCGCGTCGCTTGCGCCAGTGCGGCGGTTGCCGGCAGATTAAGGCCTTTCAGCACGCCGTCGCGTTCGATGTCCGTATAGATGATTGCGGCGACGCCCGCATCCTCGAAGCGCTGCGCCAGATCGACGGCAGTCAGTTCCGAGGTCTCGGCCCAACCCTCGACCGCGACCTTGCCGCCCTTCGCGTCGATGCCGACGGCAATCCGGCCCGGAAACCGTTTTGCCGCCTCTCTGACCAGCGCCGGATCGCGCACCGCGACCGTCCCGAGGATGACCCGGCGAATGCCCTTGTCGAGCCACATCTCGATAGTCGCCAAGTCGCGAATGCCGCCGCCAAGCTGCGCCGGCATGGTGATCGCTTTCAGGATCGCTTCGACCGCCGCACCGTTGACCGGCTTGCCCGCGAACGCGCCGTTCAGGTCGACGATATGCAGATACTTGAAGCCCTGCCGCTCGAAGGCCAGCGCCTGCGCCGCCGGATCGTCGTTGAACACCGTCGCGGCGTCCATTTCGCCGAGCTTCAGCCGCACGCACTTGCCGTCTTTGAGATCAATGGCTGGAAAAAGGATCACCGCTACCTCTGGTGGATTTCCTTCTCCCTTGGGAGAAGGTGGCCGAAGGCCGGATGAGGGGAGACGCCCCCTCACCCCAGCCCTCTCCCGAGGGAGAGGGAGTCCCGTGCCCGAATGTCATCGCGCGAGAGCTCTGGCCGTCAGTTTGCTATGTTAAATTCTTCTGGACGCGATCAATCGCGGATCGCGCCGCGCGTCAAGCGCCGCGTTCTCTCGGTCGTGTCTCAGTTTGAAATCTGGGGAGATAGCTGATGGCTAATCCCGAATTAACTTAGCGCCTAAGCTCGCGCTGTGCCGCCGCGTTCGCCCGGCGTCCCATCTTCGGCGTCGCCGATGACGTAGGCAGGCCGGTTCTCACTTGGGGCCTATTTGCTGATCTCCTTTACGCCCAGGGGCGTCAGGCCGTGGCCACCATCAGGAGGTTCCACAATCCATCCTTCTTGGCGGGCAAACGCCAAGATTGCAGGCACGTTTCGTACGGAAAGGACCTCGGCAGACGGTTTCCCGAGTCCGTAAAGAGCCTTTAGGTACTCGCGAGTCTGTCTCTCAATTTCTTTCATGTCGCGCTACATCACAAAGCCGTTGAGTATTTTGCGC
>DATLJG010000215.1:0-5859 GCA_035538995.1 Hyphomicrobium sp.
GTCGGGTCCGACGTTGCGGCTGAACTCGCCCTTCAGCAGATGCGGAATTCCGCAGGCGAAATCGACAACGTCGATTCCGCGTTGCAATTCTCCGAGCGCGTCGGCGTGTGTCTTGCCGTGCTCGCGCGAAATTGCGCGTGCAATCTCTTCGGCGTTCTTTTCCAAAAGCTCCTTGAACTTGAACAGCACGCGCACGCGCTTCATCGGCGGCGTTGCACCCCACGATGTGGCCGCCGACTTCGCTGCTGCAACGGCGGCATCGAGATCTTCGGCGCTCGACAACGGCAGGCGCGCAATCTCTTCACCTGTCGCAGGATTGAAGACCGGTGCTGTGCGTGGTGCACTAGCGGCTACGCGGCGGCCATCGATGGCATTTTCGATTGTGAGCATTTCAGGCATACCCGTTGATAGTGGCTCATTCCGGTGTCGCCGCTTGAACGCCGCCGATCTTCCTAGCTCGCCGTTTTCAGCACCTTCGCGAACGTGTCGAACAGCTGATCGATTTCATCTTTCGAGATGATGAGCGGCGGCGATAGGGCGATGATGTCGCCGGTCTGGCGCGTGAGAATGCCGGCTTCGAAGGCCTTTACGAACAGATCGTACGCCCGCTTTCCGGGCTGCGACGGATCGGGCTCGAATTCGACGGCGCCGATGAGCCCGATGTTGCGAATATCGATGACGTGCGGCAAGCCCTTGAGGGCGTGGAGGCGTTCTTCCCAATAGGGGGCAAGGTCATTGGCGCGCGTCAGCAGGCCTTCATCCTGCATCGTGTCGAGCGTACCGATCGCGGCGGCGCACGCGATCGGGTGACCCGAATACGTGTAGCCGTGGAAGAAATCGATCATCCACTCCGGTCCATTCATGAACGCATCGTGGATGTGGGATTTGACGAACACCGCACCCATCGGGATCGTGCCGTTTGTAATCGCCTTCGCCGTCGTGATGAGATCGGGCGAAATGCCGAAGTAGTCGGAGCCGAATGGCGTTCCGAGCCGCCCGAACGCCGTGATGACCTCGTCGGCGATCAGCAGGATGTCATGTTTCCGGCAGATGGCTTCGAGGCGCTTCAAGTAGCCTTTGGGCGGGATGAGCACGCCGGTAGAGCAGGCAACTGGCTCGACGATGACCGCCGCGATCGTCGAGGCATCATGCAACGCCACGAGGCGTTCGAGATCGTCGGCGAGTTCGACGCCGTGTTCCGGCTCGCCGCGAACGAATGCATTGCGCGACAGATCATGGGTATGACGCAGATGATCGGTCCCGCCGACGAGAGTCCCGAACATCTTGCGGTTGTTCGCGATGCCACCGACGGAGGTGCCGCCGAAATTCACGCCATGATAACCGCGCTCGCGCCCGATGAGCCGTACTTTCGTCCCGTTGCCTTTGGCGCGATGATACGCGATCGCCATCTTCAAGGCGGTTTCGACCGACTCCGAACCCGAGTTCGTGAAGAAGACGTGCTCAAACCCGTTCGGTGCAATTGATGTCAGCCGGCTCGCCGCCTCGAAGGCGCGCGGGTGCCCCATTTGAAACGTGCCGGCGAAGTCGAGCGTTTCGGCTTGCTGCTTGATGGCTTCGACGATCTTGGGCCGGCAGTGCCCGGCGTTGACGCACCACAATCCCGACGTGCCGTCCAGGACGCGGCGCCCGTCGTTCGTGATGTAATGCACACCCTCCGCGCCGACGAACATGCGCGGCGCTTTCTTGAATTGCCGGTTTGCGGAAAATGGCATCCAGAACGCCGCGAGATCGTTGGGCTTGATTTGTACGTTCATGGCGGGTCCTTTGGAGCGTGATGCAAAGCTTGATCGGTACTGCGACGTGATCTCAGTCGAACGAGCCACCGGCACGGTAAAGCATCCGGCGGCTCGCGACTTGACCGCTAGGCGGTGATGCCGCCAAGGCAGAGGAATTTGGTCTCGAGATATTCATCGAGTCCTTCCTGCGCCCCTTCGCGGCCGAGACCCGACTGCTTGACGCCGCCGAACGGCGCGACCTCGTTCGAGAACAATCCCGAGTTGATGCCAACCATGCCGGACTCGAGCGCCTCGGCGACGCGCCATGCCTGTCCGATATTCTGACTGAACAAGTAGGCAGCCAACCCATAGGGCGTATCGTTGGCGATCCGAACGGCATCGGCTTCAGTGTCGAAGCGGATGATCGATGCGACCGGTCCGAAGATTTCTTCTTTCGCGATGGCCATGTCCGGCTCGACGCCGGTGACAATCGTCGGAGTAAAGAAGAGGTCGCCGTGAGCGTCCGGCGTTCCACCGACTGCGATCTTGGCCCCATGCGCCGTCGCATCGGCCAGAAGCGCTTTGACCTTGGCGATGGCGTCGGCGTTGATGAGCGGACCGACGGTCGATTCCGGATCGCGCCCGGGCGCCACCTTGAGTTTGGCGACTTCCTTTTTCAATGCCTCGACAAAGCGGTCGTAAATTCCGGCCTGCACGAGAACCCGGTTGGCGCAGACACACGTTTGCCCTGCGTTGCGAAACTTGGAAGCCATGGTCCCGGCGACGGCGCTATCGAGATCGGCATCGTCGAACACGATCATCGGCGCATTGCCGCCAAGCTCCAGCGTCAGCTTCTTGATGGTATCGGCGGACTGGCGATAAAGAATTTTGCCGACCTCCGTGGAGCCCGTGAACGTTAGCTTGCGGACGCGCGGATCGGCGGTCAGTGTCTTGCCGACTGCGGCGGCGTCGACCGTTGTGATGACGTTGAACACGCCCGGCGGCACTCCAGCATCGACCGCGAGCTTGGCGACGGCAAGTGCGCACAACGGCGTTTCTTCGGAAGGCTTGACGACGATCGTACAACCGGCGGCCAGCGCGCAGCCGACCTTGCGCGTGATCATCGCAATCGGAAAATTCCACGGCGTGATGGCAGCGCAGACGCCGATCGGCTGCTTGATGGTGAGGTAACGGCGCGAGCCGGCGGTGGTCGGAATGGTGTGCCCGTAAGCGCGTTTTCCTTCTTCGGCAAACCACTCGATAAAGGATGCGCCATAGGCAACCTCGCCTCGCGCTTCCGTCAGCGGCTTGCCTTGCTCCGCCGTCATCAGCTGCGCCAGTGCTTCGGTTTCCGAAACGACGAGATCCTGCCAGCGCCGCAAGATCTGGGCGCGTTCCTTTGCGGGCTTCGCGGCCCATGCCGGGAAGGCGGCATAAGCGGCGTCAATGGCGCGCTGGGCATCGTCGGGCGTCAGATCCGGCACGTCGGCGAGCTTCTCGCCGGTCGCAGGATCATAAACGGGAAAGGTCTTGGACGACGTCACCCAGTCACCGCCGATCAGGGCCGCAGTCGGGAAAGTCGTGGTCGTCTTGGCGTTCATCATCATGACTCCGGGGGACTCAAAGCGTGATCGAGACGGATTTCAGGTCTGCATATTTATGTAAGGCGTGCAGCGAGCGATCGCGACCGAAACCCGATTGTTTGAAGCCGCCGAACGGAATCGTAATGTCGCAGCTGTCCCAGCCGTTGATCCACACGAGTCCGGCGCGGATTTCGCGCGCGGCGCGATGAGCAAGCGAAATGTCTTTCGTCCAAAGTCCGGCCGCAAGGCCATAGGTGCTGTCGTTGGCGATACGGATGGCGTCGTCGGGCGTCGAGAACCGTGTCACAGCCAGAACGGGGCCAAAGACTTCCTCACGCGCCAGCGTCGCGCCGGGTTGAACACGATCGAACACTGTCGGCTCGACGTAGAAGCCGCCGCTTTCAGCGCGTGTTCGATTGCCCCCAAGTGTCAGCGCGCCGCCTTCGCGTTTCGCCGTTTCGATGTAGCGCAGCGCCGTCTTCATTTGTTCTTCGCTGACCATCGCCCCAGAGGTGGTCGCGGGCTCCAGCGGATCACCGGCGACGATTCTGCGCGCGATGGCGAGCAGCCGGTCGAGGAAATCGTCGGCGATCGTCTCCGCAACGAGCAGGCGCGATCCTGCGGTACAAACCTGACCAGCGTTATAGAAAACGCCCCATGCCGCTTCCGTCGCGGCCCTTTCGAGATCGGGGCAATCCGCGAAGATGATGTGCGGAGACTTGCCGCCGAGTTCGAGGCTGATGCGCTTCAGATTGCTTTGTCCGGAGTACTGCATCAGGAGTTTGCCGACCGCTCCGGAGCCGGTGAAGGCGATCATCTCGACATCGTTATGCAGCGCCAGCGCTTTGCCCGCTTCCGCGCCGAGGCCCGGCACGACATTCAGAATGCCGGCCGGCAATCCAGCTTCGAGCGCCAGTTCGCCGAGCTTCAGCGCCGTCAATGGCGACTGCTCCGCTGGCTTCAGGATGACCGAGTTGCCCATCGCCAAAGCAGGCGCGACTTTCCACATCGCCATGTGCAACGGGAAGTTCCACGGCACGATTGCGCCGACGACGCCGAGAGGCTCGTGCAGCACAAACGAAAAGCGGTCCGGCGCTTCCGGTCCGACCTCGCCGTAGATCTTGTCCAGCGCCTCGGCGTAGTAGCGCAGCGTTCGGATGGCGTTCGGCACGTCGCCTTGCAAGGCGTTGGTGATCGGCTTGCCGACATCGAGACTTTCGAGCACGGCGAGATTTTCCGCGTCACGCTCCATCAGCTCGGCGAGCTTGAAGAGAATACGCTTCTTGTCGCGATAGTGGAGTTTCCGCCAGCGCCCATCCTCGAACGCTTGCCGCGCGCTCTTAACCGCCACATCGATGTCGGAAACGTCGCACTGCGCGACGTGATTGAGCACGCGCCCGTTTCGCGGCGTGACATTGGCGAACGTTCTGCCCGACGCACTGGGAACATGCTTGCCGCCGATGATGGCATCGCCCGGAAGTTTCAGCGAACCGGCGATCGCTTCGAAATGCGCAAGCGATGTCATGACACGAAAGCCTTATGCAACTTGAGCGTACCAAGCATGATCGAGCGACGTCACGATACGCTCGAAACCAATGCGCTCGGTCTGTTTCAGTTTGAAGTAGACATCCTGGAACGGCGCGCCGAATGCTTCACGTACGACGTCGGACGCGCGGAATTTGTCCAAAGCATTGACCCAGGCGGTCGGCAGAGCCGCACCGTCGATCGTTTCCGCATTCCCATCGGCGTGCTGGCCGGGATCGATGGCATTGGTGATGCCATGCCGGATGCCCGCGAGGATCGCGGCAATGACGAGGAAAGGGTTCGCGTCGGCACCTGACACGCGATGCTCGATGCGTGTCGCCGCGCCGGAGCCGTGCGGAACGCGCAGCGCCACGGTGCGATTGTTGAACCCCCAATGCGCCGCCATCGGGACGTAACATTCCGGAACATAGCGGCGATAGGCGTTAGCCGATTGTGCCCACACCGCCATGAAGTCCGGCATCGACGCGCAAAGGCCGCCGATGGCGTGGCGGAACGCCGGCGACATCGGATCGCCCGCAAACAGGTTCTCGCCGTTCTTGTCGACGAGGCTGGCATGAATGTGCATGCCGGAACCCGTCCAATCGTGATGCGGCTTGGCCATGAACGTCGCATCGAGATCGTGCGCGCGTGCGGCAGCCTTGACGGCGCGCTTCAACAGAACGCCATCGAGAGCGGCCGAGAGTGCATCGCTGTGTTTCAGGTTGATCTCGAACTGCCCGGGACCGGACTCCTGCATCACCGCATCGATCGGCAATCCCTGAGCTTCTGCGATACGATAAACGTCGTCGATAAACGGTCCGAGCGTATCCATCTCTTCGAATTGGAAGGTCATCGGCTGCTCGGGATCGGATGAAAGTCCCGGAGGCGTTTGGAGGGTGAACGAGCCGTCGGCGGTGCGGCGCGTGACGTAGAATTCAAGCTCGACTGCGACGACGGGCTTCTGTCCGGCCGCAGAAAGCCGCGCGACCTGCGCTGCGAGCACCCCGCGCGGATCG
>DATLJG010000216.1:0-3820 GCA_035538995.1 Hyphomicrobium sp.
CTACAAGCCGCAACTTGCCGTCTGGCGCCACGGCTTACGGAGAGGTGGCAGAGTGGTCGATCGCGCCGCACTCGAAATGCGGAGTACTCGCAAGGGTACCGGGGGTTCGAATCCCTCCCTCTCCGCCAATTCTAAATTATCATTTAAAAGCAATTAGTTATGTAGCATAATGAGGGATTCGAACTCTCTCCTATAACCTATTCATTGCAGGACGACTTCACGTCGCCTCACGGAACGTCAGATTGATGCGGTAACGTCCTGTCGCCGGATGGGCCCCATCCTTCAACGTATCGATGCCATGGAATGCCAGTCGAGATGGTCCTCCCCAGACTGCGACGTCGCCATGTTCCAACATTATGCGTTGTACTTTATCTGTTCGCTTCAGGCCGCCGAACAGAAATTTGGCAGGCAGCCCAAGTGACACGGAGACGATTGGAGCCTCGAAGTTCCGCTCATTCCTGTCTTGATGCAGCGTGAGGCGCGCGCCCGGATCGTAGCGATTGATCAGGCACGCATCCGGCGCAAAACGCGGAAAGCCGCCTTCAGCAGCGGCACGTTGCACCAGTTTCAGAAAGACCTCAGGCATGACTGGCCAAGGTTTTCGTGTCGTAGGATCGATAGGGTCGTAGCGATAACCGCTCCTGTCAGACACCCAGCCTGCCGAACCGCAATTGGTCATCGCGACTGACATCGTCTGGCCGCCGGGCGTTACAAAATGCCGAAATGGGGCAGCGACGACGATACTGGCTAAGGCGCCAACAATTTCTGCTGCGTCGTTGAGGGCAGAGCCTCGTAAAAGAACGGCACCTGTCGCGAGGTCGATACGCGCCGGATCATCGGCGGCGAACAAATCGGTGAAGCGATTGCGTTCAGTCATAGCGCTATTTGGCATCGTGGAAAATGATACCGACGGTATGCCGTTGGCCGCTCCTGATTTCGCTGACGCCATGCCGAAGGTTGACACGATATGTGCCTCGCGTTCCGCGTACGGGGCGATGATGGACGGCAAACACCACGGCATCGCCCTGCCGCAGCGGAACGACCGCTGCGCGTGACTGCATGCGCGGACGCTGTTCCGTCAGAATGAATTCGCCGCCCTCGAAATCACGGTTCGGTTCCGACAGCAGGATGGCGACCTGGAGCGGGAACACATGTTCGCCGTAGAGATCCTGGTGGAGGCAATTGTAGTCGCCGGCGACGTATTGCAACAGGAGCGGCGTCGGCCGCGACTGACCGGCCTCGTGGCATCGTTCCAGAAATTCGGCATGCGTCTTGGGATACTGAACATCGATGCCCATTTCCATGTTCCAGCGATCGGCGATGCGCGCGAACTCGGGATAAAGCGCGGTCCGAAGCTCTCCAATCCGATCGGGTAGCGGATAGTCAAAGTATTGGTATTCGCCGCTTCCAAAACCATGCCGCGCCATGACGATGCGCGTGCGAAACCGCCGGTCGTCATCGTACATCGCGGCGATCTCCCGACACGCCCTTGACGTCAGGAGCTGCGGCATTACCGCGAAGCCTTTGGCATTAAGGTCGGCTCCCACGCACGCCCAATCGACGAGCATATCACCGGTCCCGTCACTGCTTTTGGCTATGGCCACACTGCTCATGATTTGGCCTCGCGCTCGATAAGCTTACGCTTGCGTTCCACACCCCAGCGATACCCTGACAGCGAACCGTCGTTGCGCACGACCCGATGACAGGGAATCGCGACGGCGATTTTGTTTGCTGCACAGGCTGCTGCAACGGCTCGGACCGCTTTTGGCATCCCGATCTTCTCGGCAATCTCACTATAGGTCGCCGTGGTTCCGACGGGAATTTCGCGGAGCGCCTGCCAGACGCGATGCTGGAACGCCGTGCCGCGCATGTCGAGCGGCAGGTCAAGACCCGTTTCGGGAGCTTCGACCAACCCCACGACCTTGGCCATGACGTCCTCGAAGGCGCGGTCGCCGCCGATCAGATTGGCCTTGGGAAAGCGGTCTTCCAGATCGTGGATGAGCACCTCGGGATCATCACCGAATAAGATCGCCGCGATACCTTTGTTGCTGGCGGCAACCAGGATCGAACCGAGCGAGCATTCGCCGACCGCAAATCGCATATCGGCATTGTTTCCACCTGAGCGGAAGTCCGTCGGGGTCATGCCGAGAACTTCAGCGGAGTTGGCGTAAAAACGGCCGCTCGAATTGAAACCGGATTCGTGGATGGCTTCGGTCACGGATGTGCTCCTTGTTAGGTTCGCGCGCACGCGGTTCTGCCGGTGTGCCACGGCGTAGGCCTTCGGCGTAACGCCGGCGATGGTCTTGAAGATGCGATGAAAGTGATACGTGCTGAGCCCGGCCGATCGCGCCAAGTCATCGAGCTTCGGCGGCTCTTCAGACTCTTCGATCAGACGGCAAGCCTGTGCCACCTTGGCCGCATAGCGATCATGGAGGGACGGCTCATTTGGCTTGCAACGTTTGCAGGGGCGAAAACCCGCTCGCTCGGCTGCTTCACACGATGCGTGAAACGCAACGTTTTCACGTTTTGCCAATCGCGCAGCGCAAGAGGGGCGGCAATAAACACCGGTCGTTGCCACCGAATAATAGAACTTGCCGTCAAAGGAACGATCACGTGACTGCACCGCAGTCCAATAGGTCTTATCGGTCCCGGGCGACTTAGGCACGGACTTCGCTTTCACACTTGAGATTTGAGGGACAGGAATCATTTTGCCAGCTTTCTTCATCGTTCATGTCCTGAAAAAATAAGCGGCGATCCCTGTCCTCGCACTCCGGTCCTTGCTGTCTAATTCAGATTTTTTCCGCTCAACGCCTACATGTCCAGCACGACCCGATAACGCGCCTTGCCATCGAGCAAGTGTTTGACGGCGTCGTTGACCTTCGCAATCGGAAAATGTTCGGTCTGTGGCAGGATTTTATGCCGCGCTGCGAATTCGAGCATTTGCGCCGTCGTGATCGGCGAACCGTTCGGCGATCCTGAAACGCTCCGCTGTGTCATGATGATGTCGAACGCATTGATGGGAATGGGCTCAAGAACAGCACCGACAAAATGCAATCGTCCCTTCGGACGAAGCGTCGCAAGCATCGCCGGCCAGTCCAATGGCACGTTCACGGTGATGAGCAGGAGATCAAGGGTTCCTGCGATCTTCTTGATCTCGTCTGCTTTTCGGGAATTGACGACCCGGTGGGCGCCGAATCCACGCGCTTCGTCCGCTTTGGAATCCGTGGACGTGAATGCCGTTACCTCGCAGCCCCACGCCTTTGCGAATTGGAGGGCAAGGTGGCCAAGTCCGCCGATTCCGACGACGCCGACACGGTCGGTCGGCCTGATGTCGAAAACTTTGAGCGGCGTAAAGACCGTTACGCCGCCGCAGAGTAGCGGGCCTGCGTTGGCAGGATTCAAGCCATCCGGAAGCGGCACCGCCCACGGCCATTGGGCCCGAACGCGATCAGCAAATCCTCCGAAACGACCGACGATAGTCGGCACATTTTCGGCGCAGAGATTACCTTCGCCATTGAGACACTGGGCGCAGTGCATGCAGCTCGCCGAGCCCCAACCGACGCCGACGCGCTGACCGATCTGCAACCCTTTCGCGTTGCTGCCGAGAGCGACGATCTTGCCGATCACCTCATGCCCCGGGATCACCGGATAACTTGAAATGCCCCACTCGTTGTTCATGACCGAGACGTCGGAATGACAGAGCCCGCAGGCTTCGACGGCAATTTCGACATCGTCAGGCGCAAGTGGGCCTGGATCATAGCTGTAAGGCTCAAGGGGCTGGTTTGGGCCTCTAGCCGCCCACGCATTGATGCTCACGTAT
>DATLJG010000217.1:0-2152 GCA_035538995.1 Hyphomicrobium sp.
GCACAGTGGGTTGAACATGGTCGCGGCATTGCGGCGAGAGGATGCACAGCGCGCTCTTCCACCACGGGATGAGCTTTCGGCGCAATACCTGATGGACGAGCGTCGCCTCGCCGGCGCATTGATTGAACGCGCGTTCTTTGCCGAAGACGAGCGGCGGCGGATCGCCGACGTTGCGCGACGGCTGGTGCATACCGCGCGAACCAACAAAGCCAATCACACCGGCATCGATGCCTTCATGCACGAGTACGGTCTCGCGACCGACGAGGGCGTTATCCTCATGTGCCTGGCGGAGGCATTGCTGAGAATTCCGGACGCTGAAACCGCCAACGCCTTCATCGCCGAGAAGGTGGCGGGCGGCGCTTGGGACAAACATCTCGGCCATTCCGACAGCCTGTTCGTCAACGCCTCGACCTGGGGGCTGATGCTGACGGGCCGCATGGTGAAGCTCAAGGACGCCAAGGGCGCCAATCCGTTCCAGGCGATGAAACGGCTCGTCGCGCGTTCCGGCGAGCCCACCATTCGCATGGCGGTGCGCCATGCCGTGCGCCTTCTCGGCGAGCAGTTCGTGCTCGGTGCTACGATCGAAAGCGCGCTGTCCCGCGCCCACGAGTTCGAGAAGAAAGGTTATCGCTTTTCTTACGACATGCTCGGAGAAGCGGCGCGCTCGGAGCGTGACGCCGAACGCTATTTTCAGCGCTACATGGCCGCTATCGACGCCGTGGGTGCCGACGCGGGAGCATTTACCGCCACGCACGCCGACGCCATTTTTGAACGTCCCTCGATCTCCGTGAAGCTGTCGGCGCTGCATCCTCGCTTCGAGCCCGGCAAGGACCGGCGTCTCGCCGTCGAACTCGCGCCGCGTCTGCTGACGCTCGCACGGGCTGCGCGCTCAAAAGGGCTGGCGCTGACAATCGACGCCGAAGAGCAGGATCGCCTCGACATCACCGCCGAAACCTTCGGTCAGGCGCTCCTCAGCCCGCAACTCGACAATTGGAACGGTCTCGGCATTGCCGTGCAAGGCTACGGCAAACGCGCCATTCCGCTGATCCGCTGGCTGCGCCATCTCGCCGAGCAAACCGGCAAGCGCATTCCGGTGCGTCTGGTCAAAGGCGCCTATTGGGACAGCGAAATAAAATGGGCTCAGGAGCGGGGCCTCGAAGATTATCCAGTGTTCTCGCGCAAGCTGCACACGGATGTGTCCTATCTCGCCGCGATGCGCCTGCTGATTTCCGAGCCTGTCGCCTTCTATCCGCAGTTCGCGACGCATAACGCTCACACCATTGCTGCGGCCTCGGTCGCCGGTGGCGCGGTGGAGTTCGAGTATCAGCGCCTGCACGGTATGGGCGAAGCGCTCTACGATCAGATCGTCGGCGTTCCGCAGTTTGGCCGCGCCTGCCGCATTTATGCGCCGGTCGGTGGACACGAAGACCTGTTGGGATATCTCGTCCGCCGCTTGCTCGAAAACGGGGCTAATACATCGTTCGTCAACCGGCTTGGCGACGAGGAAACATCGATTTCCGAAATCGTCGCCGATCCCGTCGAGATCGCCGACCGTGAGTACACCTCGGGCCAGCGTCCGCCGCTCATCACCCGGCCGCGCGATATCTTTTTACCCGAGCGGAAGAACAGCGACGGGCTCTTGCTCGTCGAGGAGAGTGTGCGGCGCGTACTGCTCTCCGATATCGGCAAAGCGCTGAAAACGCCCTTCGCTGCTGGACCGATTATTAATGGCGGCGCGACGACGGGCGGCGATGCAGCCGCCATCAACGTTTCGCCGCACGATCATCGCGAACGGATCGGCACGGTACGGCTCGCCACGCCGCAAAATCTGGAAGACGCGCTTTCGACGGCGCGCGGTTCTGCAGCGCGTTGGGCGCGAACGGAAGCCGCTGAGCGCGCACGCATCCTTGAGACGGCTGCCGACCTTTTCGAAACCAATCGGGCGGCGTTGATGGGGCTGCTCATTCGCGAGGCGGGCAAGACGCTCGACGCCGCGCAGTCGGAGCTTCGAGAGGCGGTCGACTATTTGCGCTATTACGCCGTGCAGGCCCGCCGCCTTTTTTCCGATCCCTTGCGTCTGAAAGGCCCGACGGGTGAGGAAAATACGCTGACCTTAAACGGGCGCGGTCCGTTCGCCTGCATCTCGCCGTGG
>DATLJG010000218.1:0-6459 GCA_035538995.1 Hyphomicrobium sp.
CAAATCTGCCCGGGATTTAGCGCAACAATTAAATGAGACGGCCGTCGTCCATCTTTTGCAGCTCTCCCTGTCAGAAGAGGAGAACGCCGATCAGCTGCTCAATCAGCTCGCGCGGCCATTGATGTCGTCGGCAAAGATGCCCGACGCCATTATCTGAGTAAAAGGCGGCCGGGCTCGCGCCCGGCCTTTGTTACTCCTGACCGGTAGACTCTTTCTGGCTCTTGGAAAGCGACTGCCGTCGCCAGGCTTGGCGGCGGGATTCGCCGTTGCTCCGGAATTTAAATTCACTCCCGGCTCGCTCTGGTTTGCTTCACAGAGTCACTTCCTGCATCCGGTTCGCAGTCGGCGCGGCCGTCGTGCCGGGCTGCGACGTGCCTGGATGTTGCGTTCCGCCCGTCACGTTCTGGTCTTCGGCAGACTGTGCGGCGGTCATCCGCCGTTCCGGAGGACGATAATTACCAGCCTCCGTTGAGCGGTGAGCTCGTTCGGCCACACAATATGTGAGTTGACGGAACAAAGACGACCGGTTCGCGGTTTTCATCCGCGATCTATCAAACGGTTACCGCACGCATCGACTTCTCGCTGTCTGCGTCTGCCTTATGGCAACAACGGCATTCTTCCCGAAAGGGCGAACAGCCTGAAATCAAAAATACCAGCCAAGGACTAATCCCATGCCCATCCTGCTTTGGCTCATCGGCATCCCGATACCGATCATCCTTCTTCTTTTCCTTCTGTCGCATTGAGGTTCGCAATGGCACTTTCCCCCCTCGACGGTCCAACGGCCGTCATTGACGAAGATATTAAATATGTCGACTGGCCGGCGATCTTTGGCGCGGTCATCGTTTCTTCCGCCAGCACTTTGCTCCTTGGAGCCATCGGCGTTGCGCTCGGTCTCGCGGCGGTCTCGCCGTGGAGCTATAATAACCCGTCTCCGACTGCGATGACCGTTGCTGGTGCGGCTTGGTTTGCGCTGAGCGCGCTCTATGCCGGCGCGGTCGGTGGCTATATCGTAGGACGGCTGCGTAAACCCGCCCTCGATACGACGGCGGATGAGCGCTCAAACCGCGATGGCTTAAATGCGCTCGTCACCTGGGGTTTGGGCCTCCTGCTGACGGCCGCATTAACGACATCGATACTGAGTTTCGCAGCGGGAACGGCCGTGACCGCGGCAAGCAAGGCTGCGGGACCGGCTTTGTCTGAGACAATAAAGGCGTCTTCGAACCAGGCAGGAGATTTTGTCGGCTACTATGTGGATCGCGCTCTACGTGCTCCCGCTAATGCCGCAAATCCTGGCGCACCGTCAACGGCGCCCAATGATTCCAAAGCCGAAGTGGCCCGCATACTGACCCGCAGCCTGGCTTCGGGAGGGCTCTCGGATGCTGACCGGGGCGATCTCGAAAGGATCATCGCACGCCAGGCCGGCATCAGCGACGCCGATGCCAAAGTTCGCGTCAATCAGATGATGACTGAGGCAAATGAAGCCTACAACAAAGCGGCGGACGCGGTGAAGGAGGCAACCGACAAAGCGCGGAAAATCACCGCCTCGATCACGACCTGGTTTGTCATCGTTTCGCTGCTGGCGGCAATTCTAGCCTGGTACGCCGGCGTCATTGGTGGCCGCCATCGCGACCAGAAGCTGATCGTCTGAGGAGAAAATCATGAGCACGATTCTTCTGATCCTGATCCTTCTCGCTCTCGTCGGGGCGCTTCCGAGCTGGGGTTACAGCCGCGATTGGGGATATGGCCCGTCAGGCGTCTTGGGCATCGTCCTGATCCTGCTCATTCTCATGGCGCTCTTGCCCGGGGGCGTTCCCATAAGATAAGTGCAGAGCCTCAACGTGAAAAACATCAACAAAATATTTGGCGAGTTCGCGAATGGCGTGGCCCGCTTGAGCGGTAGGCCAATCGCATTCGGAGTATGCGTCAGGGCATCAAAAATCCGCTGGGCCGGACTCAGACACTAACTCGGGATCATCAGCTGGAGATAGCTCTAGCAGAACTCGGTGATTGCCCACGGTTTTTCTTGCGCCGGCGCCATCCACAGCCGGGAGTTTTCATTTCACTTCGACAAAAACGGTGCGACACGGGCGGAACCACCGCTGAGATTCCACGTTGTGCACGCATCCGGCTGCGTAGCTCGCGTACTTGGCCGGTCGCATGAAGCAGCGTTCCTCGGCGCTGCGGCAGGTTGAGCACCCCGGCCCCCCCTGGGGTGCTCCCGTCTCTGTGGCGTGCGCGTGAATGCCCCGGCTGCGGCGAGGGGATCGACATGCGCGCCCTGGGGCCTGCGGCATCCTCCGGATCCAGAAGTGCGCATAACCGGGCCCTCTGCGGTAATTGCGAGAAGCCAAAGCTGTCTGACCTCAGGGTCGAAATCGCCTCGACGGTCACGCCGATAGCGGTCGCACCTCGCGGACGCGGAAGGGCTTTGCTTAGGACAATTCTCCGCGTCATCTTTGCGGTCTGCGAAAACTTCGGCGTCGAAGTCATCGTCTCTTTCGAGAAGCTTGGCGCCCCGTCCGTAAGCATTTTGGAGCAACTGAAGTGTATCTGGATCGTAGCAAGGGCGGCGCAACGTTGAAAACAAATAGATGCCTGATTATCTCGTTTGAACGGCTTCTTGTTCGCGCGGGGACAGGCTCCCTTGGGCCAAATGTTGGCTGCGGCCAGGCCCCCATGTACCCTGTTGTTCTACAGCAGTTGATGTCGAAGCCGAGGAAACAATTCCGACATCGGCGCCGATGATCACAAATTGAATAGCAATCAGGACACCCATCAAGGCACATGCGTATTGAAGCGTGAAGACCGCTAGCTTGATAGCGTCGGTTATCCCATACATCGGACACCCGTTCGACAGACCCGCGCGACCTAAACAGTAAACACCCAATGACCGCAGGGGTTTCCCGGTTTGACTAAAAAAGCAGCTTTCCCATCTAGAGTATCTGGGAAGAATTGAGCGGCCGACACTTATTAAGTGATGCCCAGTGTGTAATTTGCATTCGCAAACGCGTGACATCGAAGCTATCCGCCCGATCTTCAAGGTCGCTCACAACCATCACGTCGATCCAACGGGCGACCTTCCCCGCTACACTGCCCCAATCGTGCGCAAAGCGGTAGCTTGCGAGCTGGTCAACATGTGTCATGGGGATTCGTTTTCAAGCCAGCTGACGGAGAAACCTAGCGCCGGGTGACGAACGTTCGCGATGATAAGGTGCTGACGTCGAAGTTTTGGAGGCCGTCATCCGAGGTACGGCGCCGCCTCGTACCGGCGTCATCCTATTGCGAACCCGATCGGGCAAACAGCATGGGTTAGTCAACGACGAGCTCGATCGGGAGCTGTTCGCGTTCCCCGGCATTTGGCAAAGGTTGACCGTCCGACCAAGAAGGACGGCCCCGCCCTTGAGATCGATGTCTACTCATATTTCGATCAATAATGGATGCATGCCAGTGCGGTTATCGAGTGAAGAGATCAGTTCGATACATGGTCGTCGTGTTCGTCGACAGAAAAGGAAGATTTTCTTGGGAGAGCATAAGGAGTCGAAAATGTAGTTGCCGTGAAGAACCCGCCCAGCAAGTCATACTAGCTTCCTTGGTTTCCGACGTCGGAGGCTATGGCAGAGAAGAACTGATCGGCAGCCTCGTTAAGCTCTTTCGTCGTCGCGCCCGAAGGCCTTTGGTTCGTAAGGTAAGTTTTCACTTTCTCGCCCAAAGCAAGAATATCCGCGGCCCCTTGGCCCGATCGAATCAGGTTGTCCCGCACCATAACCGCGAGGACGTGCTCCAAGACTGTCACCCTGGCTAACAGTTGCGCTTCCTGATGTGATGCAGTGGTCATTGTTGAGGCTCCTGAAATTTTTATCGGCCATCTCCAAGCTGGTTCAATGGCTACTGTCTAATCGTTCGCCCACCGTCCGGAGCTGACCCGCCATAACTTGTGCCTGCCATTCGGGATCGAGCGCCACGGACAAGATTGTGCGGCATTGGTCGCAACAGAACTGGAGAACGGGCACGGTTGTCTTCGAGACCTCGTCACGAGCGCGAAGAGGTACGACGACTACGTTGGGTGCTGCGTCGCATTTTGGACACTTGCCTTGCATGGCGAAAAATTCTCCGTTCCTGCCGCGTTAACAAAAAAGGCCGTCCCCGGTTCGGAACGGCAAATAAAAAGTGTCAAATTAGCAGTCGCGACGCAACTTAGGCGCGCTCGGGTAAGATTGCCGCTCTGCAGTTTGTTCCCCGCATCAAAGAGAAACCTTGCCGTGCTGGGTGTCATCGGAATTGGGAGTCCGCTTTTGCCAAATCGCCTTCAGCCCTTCGTAAAGATACTTCAAACCCTCGGTTCCGGAGCTATCCCAATACTCAGCGCTGACTGGGGTCACCGCGAGCAGGCAGAGATTCGGATCGTCTTTGCCGCCGGGAAACCAGATTCGCCACGCCTCGGACCAAAGTTCGTCGATCAGTGCACGGTCTTTGAGAACGTGCGCTGTGCCATAAAGCACGGCGAACTCTGAGCTACTTTGGAACACGACGGCGACCTGGTTGATTTTTTCAATCTCCGCGACCTTCGGCGTTGCAAGTCCGGTAGCGAACAGCAGCTCTTGATCGCTTTCCAGTTTCGCCACGCGCATCGGGCGGATGTGCACACCTCCGTCGCCCGACCGTGTCGTCAGCATGCCGGTCTGGAAATCCTTAATCAGCTCATGAAGATGCTCTCTGTTGCCGGTCATGCTCAATACTCTTTTCATCCTGCGGTCTTTGCTTCCAACAGTTTTGTTCTGCAAAAGTTCCAGAAAGCTACTGAGGCGACCAGAGAGAACAGCGTGCAAACTTCGGATATGTTCCATGCTGCCCGAAATCGCCGCCAGAAGATTATTGAAGTTGTGCGCGATACCGCCGGTCAAGCCTGCCGATGGCTTCCATTTTTGCCATTGAAACAGGGCTTCTTTCGCTTTCTCGATTCGATCTGGGCCTCGCGCCTCTCGGTGAGATACCGGGTCATTTTCGCAAACCCGATCAGCTTTCCCTCTGCGTCCCGCACCGGATCGACGACAACATGCGCCCTGGCAATACTTGAGCGCTTGCCCGGCTTTGCAGACGCCCGACACTCCGACTCGACAAGATGATGTGCACTGATAAGCTTTGCCAAACGCAAGAGGACGGTATCGTTCTCTACAAGGATAATGCTCACCTGTCCGTTGACGGGTCGATCCTGATCGCGAAGCGATTCAACTTGATCGCCTCAATCATCGCGAATGAGCGTTCAATACGGTCGAAAAATTCCCTCGCCAGCTCGATAAAAAATCCACGCTTTGTTATTCGGCAGCGGCAAGGCTTTCCATCAAGGCCATCGGGCACTGGACCCACAGCTCCGACAGCGAACTGACGAGATGTTCCATGTCGGCGTCCGAGTGCTGCGGAGACGGCGTCAAGCGCAAGCGCTCGGTGCCGCGCGGCACGGTCGGATAGTTGATCGGCTGGACGTAAATGCCGTAGCGGTCAAGCAGAACGTTTGTCAGGGCTTTGCAGCGGACCGGATCGGCAACCAGCACCGGCACGATATGGCTCGGACCGGACATGACCGGGATATCGGCGACGGTAAATCGGGTCTTCAGGGCGCGCGCGCGCTCCTGATGGCGCTCGCGCTCGACGGAACTCTTTTTCAGATGCCGGATTGACGCCAGAGCACCGGCTGCGATGGCCGGGGCGATCGAGGTCGTAAAGATGAAGCCGGGCGCATAAGAGCGAATCGCGTCGCAGATCGTGCGCGAGGCGGTTGCATTCTGGCCCGAGAGGGCGCCGATCGCTTCGGCGATGCTGCTCGGCGCGGGACTAGGCGGCTGTTTCGCCATCTCAATGATCGTGGCGCTCGATCACCTGTCCGATCCGGTTGATGCCGGGACGCTATCGGCGCTGATGCAGGGCGGTGGCTTCCTGATTACGGCGCTGCCGCCATGGATTGTCGCGATGCTGCACGACGTCACGGGCAGCTTTACGGCCGGCTGGCTATTGCAGCTGGCCTGCGCCATCGTCGTCGCCGGGCTATATTGGCGTGTTGATCCCGCCGGCTACACCAAAGCCGTGAACCGGTCCCCACCGATACCCCACGGCATGGCAACCGCCACGAAATGCGCAGGTCAAACGCCATCATAGAATTGGTATTGCGTGAGGATCGGTCGACAGCACCGCCGCCATCAACTTTCGAATGCCGGGCGCTGCATCGCCTGTGAATGTCTGCTTGGGGTCATAAAAAAGCCGCGGGCCGAAAAGCTGCGATCAACTCCTGCGTTCACTGAATGGATTCGTTTCAGGAACGAGAGTAGAGGCACTACTTTGGTCCGAGTACGGCGGAATTTAATGAAGCGTTAACCAACCCAGCGGATCCTCCGAACACATGTGTCGCAGCCGAATGTAAGCGTCATTCGAATTTTAGAGGTGAAGGCACGGGACCATGATTATTGC
>DATLJG010000219.1:0-4517 GCA_035538995.1 Hyphomicrobium sp.
CGCAGCGAAATTCGGTCCCCAAAAGGCACCGTTCCTCATTGGGCTGCATCGCTATTGCGTGGCCGCCAACATCATTGAAAGCCCGGCATGGGAACCGCCGAGGCTTAGGCTCTGAATCGGCAATTCGCTTTCGCCAGAATAAAGAAGTGTACTCGACATTCTGAACAGTGTTGCGCGTCAGCAACCCATTGATCGTATTTGCCCTAAAACTTTGCCGATTGTTCAATTCAAGACCCGCACGCGGCCGGTCTGAACTCGACGTCACGGCACGAATCACCTTTCCATACCGTAAAGCGCTGCGTAATTCGCCAATCGGCATTGGTCCGCTCATTTCATGCGGTGAACCAGAGGCTTACATCATGCGACTATACTCGATCCTCATCATTGCTGCTGCGTGTTTGGCATCGGCAGGGACTGCGCAGGCCGGTGGCAGCCTGAAAGATGGACCAATGCCAGGACCGCCGCCCGGACGCTGCATCGGAGGTGCCTTTGCCGGACCGTATGCTGGTGTTCAGCTCGGATTCGGTAGCACGAGGTCGCGTCAGGACGTCGGGGGCGATGAATTCTCAGATAACGACAGAGGGTTCACCGGCGGCGGCTTCGGTGGCTACAATGTGCAGTGTGGGCGTGTGTTATTCGGCTTGGAAACAGACTTCAATTACTATGGAACCGATACGGAGACGGGCGTTGAGTGCCCTACATGCGGCAGCACGCCGTTGTCAGCCTCATTCCAGTCGAGCATGGATTGGTTCGGGACGCTCCGCGGCCGCCTCGGTTTGGTGGGCGATGATCACTATCTGATCTACGCAACCGCCGGTCTTGCTTACGCAAATGTCGATCATCGTTTCGAGACGAATATTGGGCCCGGTGGCGGAGTGTTGGCGCCTCCCTTCTCGGCGTCGAGCGGCGGCACGCAACTCGGTTGGACTGTGGGCGGCGGCGTCGAATTCTTGAAAGACGAGAACTGGTCGTTGAAGGCCGAAGCGCTTTACGTGGATCTCGGGTCCGATGACGAAAGCTACACGCTGACCACCGGATGCGGCGGCACGTGTACCGCACACGTCAACTGGGACGACAGCTTCTGGGTCGTTCGCCTCGGGCTGGCCTATCATTTCAATCGTCCTGAGACGGTCGTCGACTATGCACCTCTAAAATAGTGTCGACTTCGACTTGATCCTTAGATGCCCGGCTTTCCGAAGCCGGGCATTTTTCTATCATAACGGGCTTACAAGGAACGCGCACCGTGCAGGATAGATTGGCGGTCTAATTGCAAAGTGCGTACGTGAACAGCTCCAAGATGCCGAGACCCATCAACGCCAATGGCGCATGATTTGGAGCCGGCCTCGCGTTGATTTAGCTTGCTAAAATTTTGCGAAGCACGGTGAACGAGCAACGCAGCGGCAGGCGTCCGAAGTCGACCGCTGATGCCCTTCCCAGCTAAAATATCCGTGTACGTACATTTTGGCCACGCGCCTTGGGCTCTGCATTTCGGGTAGAAGTCATACGAGATGCAGGTTGGGGAGGCGTGATAATGCGCGTCGCTGGGCTTGGCCGTGTTCTCATTGCATTATCGATTGGGTCTATATCCGTTGCGCCATCGGCGAACGCACAAGACCTCGCTGGCGAGTGGCGGGGATCGGTGACATGCAATGGTCTCTATAACGAAATCTCGCCTTGGCCGCTCACGATTACCTTGAGCCCTACAGGTGGATCGACTTATGCGCTGAGCGCGAGCTTCCTGAACGCCAATGTGACCGGGACAGTCGACGGATCGGAAGTCTTCTGGAGCGGCGGAAGTTTCTTCAACACGCTGACCGCAACGGGCAAGGTCAACAACCATCACATGTCGGGGCAGTACAGTCAGTCGATGGGGTCAACTTGCATTTGGAGTGCGTCAAAAGTTATTGGAAATGACTTTGCGCTGACCGTCACGCCGGCTGAGCGACGTACAGATCGCATGGGTGTTGATTGCGAGGTCCGCAAGCAGACGCTTGCGACCGAGCTTGGAGAAGCTGCCGAGAAGATGGCGGAGTTGTCTCGCCTTCCCGCAAATTGCGAATTGGTTCGCACAAACCTTGCTCGTTCGGTGAATGGTTATGGCAAGAGTATCGTGGCCATGTCTCGTTTTCATTCAAAATGCAACTCAGTCGAGGCAGCCGAATTTAAGGAGCAGGGAGAGCGGTTCTACACGTCAGGTTGGGAGATAATGGCGTCCTGCACGCAGTGAGCTACGGTCGCCGCCAACCTTATTTGTATCCCTCGAAGCGAAACCAACCACTCGATCAATCACCATCAGATCTGTGCGCGGGAGTGGTTCCAAGATCCCAAGCTCCCTTCGACTTGAATGACGGAGGATCCGCCAGTAGGCCCGTGCCCGGCCCATCAGGCGCTTAAGATGGGCTTAAAGAATCAAGGGCAAGTGTCGTCTTCTTGACGCCACGTGTCGCAGATTTACGTTGGTGTTCCTTTGAGTTCCGAATGCCCCCTTTTTCGTGGAACCTCCGATGACGATACGCTTAGCTTTGCTGACACTCGCACTCATTTGCGGCTCTGTGGTTGGTCTGCGTGCTGTTCACGCCTCGGAGCTTCCGTTCAATGTTCTGAATGGCACTTGGGCAGGGGCCGGAACCCTCATCTATGACAGCGGGGCGCCCGACAAGCTCACCTGTTTGGGCTACTATCGGAGCACCAATGACGGGAAATCGCTTGGTGTTGCCCTGCGATGCAAAGGACAACCCGATAAGATTGAATTTCGCACCAAGCTAACGTCTGCGGATGGGAAAATCTCAGGCACCTGGGAAGAACGCACAAACAACGCGTCTGGCACTGCATCGGGTACCGCAACGGCCAACAACATACACCTCGACTTCGACGGCGGACTTCGGGGCACCATGTCCATTGAGTTCTCGGCATCGTCGCAGGCTGTCGCGGTTACAATTTCGACCGACGGTTCCGAGATCAAGGGTGCTCAAGTGACTCTCAATCGACGATGAGCATTTGCGGAAAATTGATCAGGAAATCTCATTAACTCAACGCATGAGAGTAGATGAACAAATCCCCCTTTGTTCGCGTTGAACGCTTGTGCCGCCTACAACATACTGTAGGCGGATCTTATGCCGACGACATCCGAGACGACGTCGCCAACGTCCGTGACACGTCGCGTTTTGATGCTGCCTGGCATGGCAAGGTCGCCACGGCAGAGGAAGCTGTTTTAGATCGACGCGGGGAGTTCTGCGCGATGCTGGACAATCGTCGGCATCCGGCCACGAAGCCGCAACGGTGTGCGGCGCTGGCAACGGCCAGCCTCGCGGCTCTGACCGTCGGGATTGTCTCGGCCTCCACTGACGAAATCGACAAGACGAAAAAGGGGCCGGAGCAAATCGAAGCGAACGCGGCCGAAACCGAGTCGCCAGCGATGACGCTTGAGACATTTCTGGATCGCCTCATGGTGGCGGAGTCGGGCGGCCGAGACGCTGCGCGCAATCCGCGTTCTACTGCCGTCGGCCCATTTCAATTTATCGAGGAAACGTTTCTCGACGTCGTCCGACGGCACTTTGCCGAGGAGACGAAGTCTCTTTCGGCGGCGGCGCTCTTAGGGCTGCGCCAAGACCGCGCGTTCGCCCGGCGAGCCGCGGAGGCGTACTCCAAGGACAACGCCGCCCGCCTTGCGAAAGAAGGCCTAGCCACGAGCTTCACCAATCTGCGCCTCGCATACCTCGCGGGCCCAAGCGGTGCCGTGCGCGTATTGCGTGCGCCGCCTCAAACAAGGGTCTCGACGCTGCTCAGCTCGGCTGCGATCTCCGCCAACACCTTCCTGGCGAACATGACTGCACAAGAGCTCATCGCCAAGTGCGCGCGGGATCTCGATGTCGATAGCGCCAGCCGGGACGGCATTGTTGCGGATAGCTCGTCTTCTACTACTGATCCAGGTCGCCCGAGGATTAAGATCAAGTGTAATCAGAAGCTGCCGTCCTGCCGACGCTGGGTCGCACTCCACCTGACTCAGTTTGACCGGAACCTCGCGCGAAATCGGGGCCGGCCGTCGGTTCGCTCAACGCAAAAATGATGCACGTCTCGGCGATGTCTCTGCGGATCAACAGCAAGTGCGTGGCGGCGCCGATGCACTATTTGCGCGGATCATCGTCAGGATTGATGTACTTGATGTTTCATGGGCCTGTCGCGGTGAGGAGAACAACACTTTCCTCCTGGTTCCATAGGTAGTGGGCGTGGCTGGCAGGCAGTGTGAAGCTGGCTCCGACGCCGAGTTTGTCGCCCTTCTCGCGATCCAGCTTTTCTCCCATCCCATTCCAGACTGAACCCTTCAGGACCGTGACAACCTCTGCGAACGGGTGAGTGTGGGCGGGTATTTCGTAGTTCGCCGGGAACTTGAGATAGGCCATAAAGACGCCCGGCTTGCTAGGATCGCCGATCAGAAGCGCGCTTTTGGCACCGTGGGGAAGGAGCGGCTCATCTTTCCATGCAATGCTTCCCAACTCGAAAGTGTCCATTTTTTGGGT
>DATLJG010000220.1:0-9765 GCA_035538995.1 Hyphomicrobium sp.
AACCAAGGAGAGGGTGGTGATGGCACAAGTGGTTGAAACTTTGGATGATTTCGGCAGGCCCGCGTGGCTTGTCGCGATGATTCTCGGTTTCGTTCTTTTCTGGCCGGTTGGGCTCACCATCTTGGCCTACATGCTTTGGAGTGGACGCATGAATTGCGGATGGCACGGTGGTGGACGTGGACGGTGGGAAAGCCGGTTCGCGCAACGTTTCGGACGGGCCTGCTCTCGCGCCGAGGGTGAGATGCGGAATTTCGCCCGCGGTGCGCATTCGAGCGGCAATAAGGCCTTCGACGACTATCGCGAGGCGACGCTCAAACGGCTTGAGGAAGAGGAGCGCGAGTTCCGCACGTTCCTCGATCGTTTGCGGCAAGCCAAGGACAAATCCGAGTTCGATCAGTTCATGTCCGAACGTCGTGAGCGTCCGGCGTCGGGCGAGGGCGCGAATTGATCGCGATAGATCAAGGACTGAGGCGGCCGCACCAGGTCGCCTCTTCTCCCCTTTAGGCACCATCTAACGGCAAAATGGAGCATGACTGATGCACCTGCTTCGCCTTCTGAGGCTACCCCTGCTGTTGGTGCCATTTTTCGTGGCAGCGGTCGCGCTGTTTGCTCTCGGCGCGGTTCTGCTACGGTTTCTGCTCTTCATCGCGCTGGCGGTTATCGCCGGTGTTTTGCTGTTCGGCAGCGGAATTCTTCGTCGGATCTGGCGAGGATGGGCGTGGCGTTCTCGCGGTCATTCGAACTGCCGGTTCCGGCGCGCGGCGAGCGCGCATCGCGACGAACGGACGGCGCGCGATTTCGGGAATGTTGCCTTCGAAGACTACCGGCGGGCAACCGTGCGGAGGCTTGACGGCGAGGCGCAGGAGTTTCGAGCTTTTCTTGCCAAGCTGAGGCAGGCCACCGATGCGGCCGATTTTCAGGACTTCCTGAAATCCCGTCGCGCGGGCCGTCCGCAGAGTTCCTGATTACCCTCGACGATTTGGCGGCAAGATTGCTGGCGTGCGGTCGGTAAGCATATCTGGTATTTCCGATTTTCCGCCAATGTTGCTGTTATTTTAGGGGAAGTGTTTGGCATCCTCACCTATGCTGTAACATTACGACGCCGGCGATTTATAATCGGTGGCGGAAGCTAGACGGGTGCGCTCCATCAATGCCGTGGCAATTTCTCAAGAACGCAGTTGCTTCGACCTATAATGGCGGGTTGCGGACGGCGCTCGATCATTTGAAGGGCTCCCTCGGTCTCGACGGCGTGCGTTCGCCGGCGCAGTCGCGCGTTGCTTTCACGATCGCGGTCGTGGCTCTGGCCGCCAAGATGAGCAAGGCAGACGGTGTGTCGCTGCCGATCGAGGCGCGTGCCTTCGAGCGGCAATTCTCCGTTCCGGAATCGGAGCGCTCGCATATCCGCCGTCTCTATCAGTTGGCGAGTCAGGACGTTGCCGGATACGAAGCGTATGCGGCGCAGGTGGCGCGTTTGCTCGAGGACCAACCCGATCTCAAGATTTACGTTCTCGAGTGCCTGTTTCATGTCGCGAGCGCCGATGGCGTGCTGCATCCCGGCGAAGACAACTATCTGGCTCGTGTTGCAGAAATTCTCGGGCTTTCTCAGCGCGAGTTTCGGTGCGTTCGGCGTGGTTTTGTCATCGATGCGGATAGCCCATATGAAGTGCTGAACGTTTCGCCTTCGGCCACGGACAAGGAAATCAAAGGCCGCTACCGCGATCTGGTGAAAAGTCATCATCCCGATGCGCTGGTCTCGAAGGGTGTGCCGCCGGAATTTCTGGCCGGCGCGGAACGCAGGCTGGCCGCCATTACCTCGGCTTATGAAGCCATTCTCGCCGATCGAGGGCTACGAACCGAACGGGCGCTGGAACCGAGCCAGTGACGTTCGCGCCCGACAGTTGCCTCGTCAGTGCTGTCCATCCGGCGGAAAACCGCGAGCCCCGCCGTGGCGGCGTTCAGCCATCGCTGCTGATTTTGCATTACACCGGCATGTCTTCAGCTGCGAAGGCGATCGAATGGCTGGGATGCGCCGAAAGCAGTGTGTCGTGCCATTATGTGATCGATGAAGCTGGGCACATCACGCAGCTTGTGCCGGAGAGTTTGCGTGCATGGCACGCAGGTGTTTCGCATTGGCGGGGCGAGACGGATATCAATTCGCATTCCATCGGAATCGAAATTCAAAATCCGGGGCATCAGCACGGCTATCCGGATTTTCCGCCTGCGCAAATGCGTGGGGTGATCGCGCTCGGCAAGGACATCGTTCGCCGTCACGCCATGACCGCCGATGCGGTTTTGGCGCATTCCGATATTGCCCCCGGGCGGAAGATCGATCCGGGCGAGAAATTCAATTGGCTGCAGCTTGCGCGCGAAGGTCTGGGGCTGTGGGTTCGCCCGTCGCTCGTGCGCCCGGATGATCAAGGACTCGGCCTCGGTGATTGCGGCAGCCGCGTGGCGGCCGCCCAGCGGCATCTTGCTTTGTATGGCTATGGCGTCGAGCCAACCGGAATGCTGGACGAGCATACGGACAAGGTTTTGAAGGCTTTTCAATCCCATTACCGTCCGCGCCGCGTCGATGGCAGGCTCGACCGCTCCACTGAAATCACACTCGAACGGCTGCTCGAAGCGTCGCGCCGGCGTGTCGCCGCTTGACGGCGGCATAAAGCCGGCATTGATGCTGCTTCGAATTGTCGGAGCGCCGGATTCGGGCGCTCATCCGGGGCACAGCCAAGCAGGATCGATGTATTGAAACCGCGCCGTCCCGAGATCCTGATCCTCATCCTGGCGATTTACATCGCACTCGTTCTCAATCAGCCGTTCTGGCGCAAACTCTATGATGCGGTGGCGCCGTATAATTTCGAGGATTGGTATTTCGTCGGCGCCGTTCTTCTTGCCGTGGTGGTCCTTTTCTATCTGATCTTGCTGATGGTCTCCTGGCGGCCGGTATTCCGCATTGCCGTTTTGATTTTGCTGCCGGTGACCGCCGCTGCGACGTACTTCATGAGTGAGTACGGGATCGTGATCGACAGCGGCATGATCCGCAATATCATCGAGACAGATACGCACGAGGCGGGCGATCTCCTGAGCTTCAAGCTGTTCGCTTATATCGGTCTCCTCGGAGTGCTGCCCGCAATTCTGTTTTTCGTTGTTCCGTGGACGCCGCGAACGTTCATGAATGAGGCCATTGCCAAAATGAAGTTCGCAGGCGTGGCGGGATTGCTGCTCGTGGCGGCGATGTTCCCCGTGTGGGGCAATTTCCTTTCGGTGTTCCGGGAGCATCGCGAATTAAAAATGACGTTGACGCCGTACAACTACATTGCGGCCGCGACGAGCTACGTGCAGCGGCGGGAGCGGGCGATCGCCTCCAAGTCTCTGGCGCCATATGGCCAGGATGCGCATCGCGTTGAGGGGATTGCGGCGCGGTCGCGCAAATCGCTGTTTGTCATCGTTGTCGGGGAAACGGCGCGTTGGGATCACTTCGCACTTAACGGCTACGGCAAGCCGACCAATCCGGAACTGTCAAAGGTCAAGGATCTGGTCAATTATCCGCATGCATATTCCTGCGGGACGGATACTGCGGAATCTGTGCCGTGCATGTTCTCGGGGCTCGGCAAATCGGAGTTCACAAACGCCAAAGCCAGCGCCCGGCAGAACCTGCTCGATATCCTAAAGAGAACCGGTATCGACGTTTTTTGGCTAGACAATCAGGCGGGGTGCAAAGGGGTTTGCGCGCGCATCCCGACAGAGACACTGACGGGACACAAGGCTCCGACGTTTTTTCCGAGTACCGAAAATTTCGATGATGTTCTGGTCGATGGTCTGGACAAACGCATCGCCAATTTGAAGAACGACACGGTTGTTGTGCTGCATATGATGGGCAGCCACGGCCCCGCTTATTGGAAGCGCTATCCCAAAAGCTACGAACGTTTCAAACCCGCTTGCAAGGTCGTGCAATTCAGCCGTTGCGAGTTGAAGGACATCGTCAACGCATACGACAATACGATCGTCTACACCGATCATGTTCTGGCGCGCCTGATCAACGTGTTGTCCGGCGCCGCAAGTCACGGCGTCGATGCGGGAATGCTCTATGTCTCCGATCACGGTGAAAGTCTCGGCGAACACAACATGTTTCTTCATGGCATGCCGTATGCGATTGCGCCCGAAGCGCAGATCCATGTGCCGATGATGATCTGGCTGTCGCCGTCGATGCGAGAATCGACCGGTATCAACCAAGACTGTCTGGTGAAGCGGACGTCCGGTCGCGTCGGCCATGACAATCTGTTTCATTCGGCGCTGGGTGTGATGGACGTGAAGACCAAAGTCTATGATTCGTCGCTCGATCTTTTTGCTGCTTGCCGGATGCCTCCGTCGTGAGGCCATGCCGCGCCAAAGGATTAACTCTTTGGTCAAACAGCTCGTTTTTTAGCTTGTGCAATCGCATGGAAATTTTCGCGAAGCTGCGCGTAGTCATGATATGACCGTCACGAGGTGATGTCATGCCGTTCACTCTATCACTTCCCACATTGTCGGTCGTTATGGCGGGGGTCATCGCGATGCTCGCCGGCGCAGCGTCAGCCGAGCAACCGCTGGCGCCCGTGTCGATGCACGCCGAGATAAACGCTCATGCCATTACGGTGCTATTGCATCAGGCAAAGGTGGGGCAGCGGCCTGATCTCTCCGACAAGTTTCTTGCCTACTTGGATCTGTCCGAGCTGGACTTCAAAGGTGCCAACCTTGCGCGTTCGGATTTTTACGGTACCGATTTCACCGGCGCGAATTTGTCCGGTGTTGACTTGTCCGGCACGCGCCTCGATCGTTCAGTACTTATTCATGCCAATCTCTCCGGCGCCAATTTGACAGGCGCTACGATTTTCCGGCCGACGATTTATTCGGATCTATCAAACAAGATCTCGGATGCGCCGCGCTTCTCCGGCGCCAATCTTACCGATGTTCATGTCCAAGCAAATCTTTCGGGTTCGGACTTCCGCGGTGCCGATCTATCGAATGCCAATTTCTCTCCGCTCGAGGCACGCCCGGGCGAAGGGACAATGACGACGACCTATCGAAACATACTTAAGTACTGCAATTTCTCCGGCGCCAAACTTCGCAATGCCAATATGCAGCGTGCGGTGCTTTGGTTCGCAAAGTTCACCGGCGCTGACCTGACCGGCGCCAATTTCACGGACGCCGATCTTTCGCGCGCTGATTTTGCCGGTGCTGATGTCTCAGGCGCAGATTTCACACGCGCCGATCTCGACGAAGCCAACTTCGTCGGCGCGAAAGGCGTTGAAGACGCCAAGGGGCTCGATCAATCGGTCAATCTCCACCGCGCCGTCCGCTAATTCCCAATTATACTTAGTAAGAGAATTTTAATCTTATCGATTTGGACGCGGAGTCCATTTGGTCTTTAATTTCACTGCCAAAGCTTGCTAGTATCCGCGAAATCTTTCATCGTCAGCATATCAACAATCATCCTGACGAAGGGTGCAGCATGCGAGCGCTTATGCCGAAGACAACGTTCGATTTTCGATCCGGTATACTGAGCGTCGCCATGACTGCGGCCGCTTTCGGCGTTTGGGCGAACCAAGCCGAGGCAGTGAGCCTTCGCGTCAAGCTCGCGTGCGTGAGCGATTATCGCTCCCTCTGCGGCCAGTATGCCTCCGACAGTCCGGAAGTGCGCCAATGTATGCGCGCCGCCGGCGAAAAACTGTCGTCACGCTGCCTCAATGCGTTGATTGCGGCCGGTGAAGTCAGCGAGGAAGAAGTCGCGCGCCGCGCCGCGCAGATGCGCCAGTAGACGAAAGGGGAAGCGCGGGTCGAGCCTCCGGCGTTTCAGAACAATTTCCCGCCATTCGGCACTTGTTGCGATGGGTGCAGAAGCACGACGTCTCCATCATCGTCCGGGACTCCAAGCGTCAACACTTCCGACATGAACGGGCCGATCTGGCGCGGTGGAAAGTTGACGACCGCCATCACCTGCCGGCCGACAAGCGTCTCCGGCGCATAGTGCTTTGTGATTTGAGCCGAGGATCGCTTGATCCCGATCGCTGAACCGAAATCGATCGTCAGTTTGTACGCTGGCTTGCGCGCTTGCGGGAATGTCTCGGCAGTGATGATCGTGCCGACGCGGATATCGACTTTCGCAAAATCGTCGAAGCCGATGGGGGCCGAGCTGGCGGCGTCTTGATTTGTCATCGCTGTTCAATGCCATCGTCGTTCGGCAAGGACAAGCCGGGCAAAATAGAGAAGCCGCCGGTCATGCTTGCACATGGCCAACGGCTCCGCGCCATTTCAGGCGCTTAGCGAGCCACTCGCGACGACTCGCTCACCAATGAACGAAATGGTCGAATTCTGGTTCCCGCGTGAACACGTCCCCTGGGCGGAACTGCGTTCGCCGGGTTGGCGTTGCCCTTATAAGCAACGCACAAGGATTTATGATATGAAACGCATTATTGCCGTGGTTGCGACGGTCGCAGGTGCAGCCGTGTCGTCGCCCAGTTTCGCGCAGACGAGTCAGCCCTCCACGAAAAACGAGGCGCCCTCTCCATCGACGTCCACGCAACCAGAAAGCATGCGTATTCAGCAGCGTACGCAGCGGCAATACTTCAACGCGCCGGTTTCGCCGAACACGTCGGGAACGACGACCGAAGCACCGGGCGCGGCAAGTTCGCCTGTCGAGCAGGGGCGTATCGATCCTGCCGCACCGAGTCGCAACAGGCTGCAAATCGATGAAGGGCAAAGCGCCAGAGCGCGAGAAAACCCCGATACCAATGCGCAGCAGTCGGGAAGCGGCACCTCGTACAATACGATGATTAGGGGTGCGCCATCGAGCAGCGGGACCGGTGCCGGGACCGGTGTTTCGGGTTCGACTGGAGCGGGTTCCAGTGGAACGTCGGGAGCCGGCGGGGCTGCGTCGAGTGGGTCGTCAGCAGGCGGATCGTCCGGCGGCAGTCATTGATCGGTTGGAGCGTTAGTGGGGGATCGTCCTTGCGTGGGCTCCGCAAGCGCGGCTGCCCGTGCAGTCAGCATTGTTAGCGCTCGGGATCGAAACCGCGAACAGCCCATGCCGCGGCGACGCCGAAGAGCCAGAGTGCGATGGGCGGTGCGAAGAGCAAGATGGGCACTTCAATAAAGTCGCGGGCGGTTCTGAGGCTACCTTGCACGCCTTCGAGCAGCAGATAGATCGTCCATCCCATGATCCAGCCGGCTGAGATCAACATCCAAATGCGAAGCAGGCCGCGTTTCCAGTTCACGTCGCTCGTTGCGGTCATGTTGGCCGAGTCCCGGCGTGATAACCCAAAGTTCGGCATGAGGTCCTCCTCGGTACGGCCGGAGCCTACGCCTTTCAGATCAACCCGACCAGTTTGTGACGGAAATGGCAGCTATTTGATTGCGCATTTTTACGCGGGGTGCGAGTGGGTACCGCGCCGGTAAGTCCCGGTGTTGCATCAAGATGACATGCTCGACTTATTTGGCGATTTTGCCTTCGCGTGGCCGTCTTTTGCAGAGCCCAGGGTGACGCTTGTTGAGCGTCAGGCAGCGGTATTCCAAAGCATCGTCCGGTTGCGCCCGAGGCGCTTGGCCTCATAAAGTTTGGTGTCGGCGCGATTGATAAGGTCGATCGTTGTTTCTCCGTCGCGGATATCGGCAATGCCAAAGGAAGCCGTCAGCTTCAGATCCAGCGCTGCTTCAGAGTCGCTCCAGGTCTGGCCTTGAACGGCCGTTCTAATGCGCTCCGCGATTTCGAATGCGTTTCCGAGAGGCGAGTTGGGAAGAACGATGGCGAACTCTTCGCCGCCATATCGCGCGACGATGTCGGACGAGCGGACCATCGTCGTCAGGAGCTGCGCGAACTGCCTCAGCACAGCGTCGCCGGTGCGATGACCAAAAGAATCATTCACCGATTTGAAGTGGTCGATATCGGTGAGTATGATGCAGAGCGGTGTTTCCCGCTCGTGTGATAGCGTCACCGCTTTCGTGAGTTCCATATCGAGCTTTCGGCGGTTAGCGATGCTCGTAAGCGGATCGAGACACGCGAGCTTTTCGGCCTGCTTGGCTCTCTCCTTTAGCTGCGAAATTTGCCTTTGGGATTCTTTCAAGCGGCTTTGAAGTTCGGACGTCTCTTTTCGATATGCATCGTTCGAAACTTTGAGATCCTGCACAAGGTCGCGGAGCTCGACGTCGGACGTGATGTTATCGAGGCGGAGTTGCGCTGAATCGAGAGAGCTTGCGTGAATCTCCGATTTGTCGATCTGGAAATCGAGGACTTCCATGAACTGAAAAAATTGACGCTCGAGTTCGGCGCGTGCGGAGTCAATATCTTGGTGAGCGCGCTGCCGTCCGCGCGGTCTGTATTCCTCATATTTCATGAGAATATAGAGGCTGCACGAAATGACGATGCCGATCAAAATCCAGAATGAAAGCATATGATTTTGCGTCCGGAGAACAAATGACGTGAGCTGGCGAAATAGAAGTGCGGGCAGAACGCGAAAAAATTGATTTGCCGGCGTTTATCGCTTTGCTTGACTACTGATGATCAGATCACAGAGTGGTTAATCGCAACTTAAGCATAACATTACGCATATGGATCTTTGACGTGGCTTCAATGGGATAGCGTACGTTCCTCGTGTGAAATTTTCCGTATGGAGAGGAATTTGCTGGGGTTTCTCAATCTCTTTCGTCTACGTCGCTTCGTTAAACGGCACACATTTCGACGCTGACAGCTTTGGAGCGGACCGTCATTGCGATCCTGTGCGAAAGCCGTCGCAGGACGTGATTCTTTTGGCGTCAGGTGCGGCTGGGTAAAGTCGATCGCCTGGAAGCGATCGACCTGCTCTTGCTTTTCGGGCGCTGAAGCCCTCTATCCGGCAACGACGTAATGGCCGTTCGCGACGGTCTGGGAAGCACGCTCTCTTATTTGCCGAGCCAGATTGTTCCGCTCTTGTTGGTGACCGGCACGCCGACCGCATTGCCATATTCGGTCCAGGAGCCATCGTAGTTGCGGACTTCGTAGCCGAGGATGCGCTTCAGGGCGAACCAGGAATGGCTCGATCGTTCGCCGATCCGGCAATACGTCACGACCGGTTGTGAGCCGTCGACGCCCTTAGCGGCGTAGATCTGACGGATTTCGTCGATCGGTTTGAAGGTGCCGTCATCGTTGACGATGGTTGCCCACGGGACGTTTTCGGCGCCGGGAATGTGACCGGCGCGAATGGAGAGTTCCTTCACGCCCTCCGGCGCAAAGATTTTGCCGAGATATTCGTCAGGTGAGCGGATGTCGATCAGCTTGCCGGGAATTCGGCCTTCAGCGATCGCCAGCACGTCAGGAAGCCGCGCCCGCAGCTTTTCGTTGCGCTCGGATAGGGTGATCGAGGATGTCGGAAAGGACGGCACGTCGGCAGTTACCGGAAGCGAGCGCGCCTCCCAGAGCTTGCGGCCGCCATCCAGCAGCTTGACGTTGGCGCCGAGGCCGTAAACGTCGAGAACCCAGGCACCCCACGCGGCAAACCAATTGTTGTGATCTCCGTAGATGACGATCGTGGTGTCCGGCTCGACGCCAGCTTTGCGCAACGTGTCCTGCAGCTTTTCGCGCGAGGCGATGTCGCGGTTTACGGTGTCGACGAGATCAACGTGCCAATCGAGATTGAAGGCGCCCGGAATATGCGCCTTGGCGTAAACGCCGGGATCGACGCTGACCTCGAAAATTCGCACCTTGGGATTGTTGAGGTTATCCTTGACCCAGTCAGCGGTGACGAGAGGGTTTGCGTC
>DATLJG010000221.1:0-7957 GCA_035538995.1 Hyphomicrobium sp.
GACGCCGTCGTCGAATGGGGTATTCCGGACCACGACAAGTTGCAGCGCCTCGCCGCCATCTCTCAGCCGACACTCGTCGCCAACGGCGATGACGATCGCATGTGCCCGCCGCGGCTGACGCACCTGATGGGTGGCCTGATCCCGAACGCACAGGTCAAAATCTACCCTGACGCCGGACACGGCTTTCTGTGGCAGCACCACAAGGAGTTCGGTGCCGACGTCAACGCATTCCTTTCAGCTTGACCGCATCGGTGGCCCTCCCCGTCGCAACCGGAGGGCCACCTGATCGAGACGGGAGCTTCTGCGAGGGACTGCGAGCACTGCGCGGATCGACGTCGAACCATTCCGCAGCGAGCCATCGTCAGCGCGGTTGGATTTGCGAACCCTCATCACGAAGGCCGCACGCGATTGATTCAAAAGCCTTTGTCGCTCCTTACATCTTTTCTTGCCCCGCCTGTCGGATATCCCCTTCCCCGCGCGTCCTTGACGGGAGCGAACCGCGGGCGCCATGGAAATGCCCCACGGTCTGCCGCTATTGATATTCCGGCCGACAGGGAGGCGACGATGGGTGGTGTTCGGATTCTAGTTGGAACGCGAAAGGGTGCTTTTGTTCTGACCTCCGACGAACGGCGAAAAACATGGGACGTCAGCGGCCCGCATTTCGCCGGCTGGGAAATTTATCATCTCAAAGCCTCGCCTGCCGATCCCGACCGGATCTATGCCTCGCAATCAAGCAGTTGGTTCGGCCAGCAGATCCAGCGATCGAACGACGGCGGTAAAACCTGGGACCCCGTCGACAACAAGTTCGCCTACGACGGCATCCCGGGAACGCACCAATGGTACGACGGCACGCCTCACCCGTGGGAGTTCAAGCGCGTCTGGCATCTCGAACCATCGCTGACCGATCCCGATGTCGTCTACGCGGGCGTCGAGGACGCGGCTCTGTTCCGCACGAGCGATGGCGGAAAATCCTGGTCCGAGCTTGCCGGACTGCGCGGCCACGGTTCCGGACCGCACTGGCAGCCAGGGGCCGGCGGCATGTGCCTGCACACGATCGTCCTCGATCCCGCCGATCCGAAACGCATTTTCATTGCCATCTCCGCCGCCGGAGCCTTCCGCACGGACGACGGCGGCGACACGTGGCGTCCGATCAACCGTGGCTTGAAATCCGAGCACATCCCCGATCCCGAAGCCGAAGTCGGGCACTGTGTCCATCGCTTAGCGATGCACCCAACGCGGCCCAACGTGCTCTTCATGCAAAAGCATTGGGATGTCATGCGCAGCGACGATGCCGGCGACACATGGTACGAGGTGAGCGGCAACCTGCCGACCGACTTCGGCTTCGTCATCGACGTCCACGCGCACGAGCCGGAAACCATCTACGTCGTACCGATCAAAAGCGACTCCGAGCACTTCCCGGCCGATGGACAGCTCCGCGTCTGGCGCAGCCGCACCGGTGGCAACGACTGGGAAGCATTGACGAACGGCTTGCCGCAGGAAAACTGCTACGTGAATGTGCTGCGCGATGCGATGGCCGTCGATACGCTCGAGTCTTGCGGGGTTTATTTTGGCACGACCGGCGGGCAGGTTTATGCGTCCGCCGATGCCGGCGATACATGGTCGGCAATCGTTCGCGATCTTCCTCCCGTTCTCTCCGTCGAGGCACAGACGTTGAAATGATCCGCGTCGTCCTGCCAGCGCATCTTCGCATGCACGCCAACGTGAATGGCGAGGTCACGCTCGCCGTCGGCGAACCGGTTACCCAGCGCGCCGTGCTCGATGCGCTGGAGGAAAGTTACCCCGTCCTACGAGGCGCCATTCGCGATCACACGACGCAAAAGCGCCGGCCGTTCGTGAGGTTCTTCGCCTGCCAGAAAGATATTTCCCATGAGGCCCCCGACGCGCCGCTTCCCGAACCGGTCGCAACAGGAGCCCAGCCCTTCCTGATCGTCGGTGCGCTCGCGGGCGGTTGAAGCCAACGTGATCGGGGCTGGCTCCGCCGAGTGGAGTCGCCGATCACAAACAAAAGAGCGAAGGGACGGTTCGGCGACGCCTCGCGTTTTTCTATTCTTGTTTCGGGATGCAGCGTTCGCCGATCCACGAAACGCATCACCAACCACCGGTGGCACGAAATGAAGCGGAGCCGACCCCATCAGTAGACGAATGTTCCGAACAGACGGGCGTTCGCTCCGGGCTGCAGGACCTCATCCTTCTTGAACGAAGCGCTGTTGCGAATGTCTTCGTCGAGTAGGTTTTCGCCCTTAAGACCGATGATCAGTTTCGGCGCGATGCCGCCGTCGCTATTCAACGTCATTGTGTAACTGATCTCGGCATTGACCAGCGTATAGCCGGCTGTCGACGTTTCGTGTGGTGCGATGTCGTTCTGGTTGAAGGCGTAGAGGGTCGAGAACTTCGCCTGCCATGCGTCGTCGCGATAGTAGAGCCCGCCGCCGATGCGATGCGGTGGCATGCGCGGTACGTATTCGCCATTCGAGAACTCGGCATGAACGAAATCGTATTGTCCCGAGATGCCCCAAATGCCGTTCCAGATGCGCGCGACATCATATTCCGTCGCCAACTCCACGCCGTAAAACGCCGCGTCGCGCTGATCGAAAATAACCTGGTCTAGCTCGCTGCCAGTGCCGCAAGACGTAATCGTATCGTCGCATTTGGCCCCGGTGAAATCTCGGAAGATGTAGCCGTCGAATTTCGTGTAGTAAAAAGATGAATCGAACCGCCAACGGCCAGTGGCCTTGTTGAAGCCGAGCTCGATCGACTTCGAAGTTTCGATGCCGATGTCGGGGTTGCCGATTTCGAACGTCTCCGTCGCCTCGTGGGCGCCCTTCGAGAACAGTTCCTGCGCGACCGGCGCGCGTTCGGAATATTGCCCGGTCAGACGCGCGACGATCCCTTGCGGCAGGTCATAAAGCAATCCGAGGCTGCCGCTGACCGGCGTGAAGGATTTCCGTTCCGCGACGAGGCTGTCGGGCAGCGGATTGAGAATGTCGGAATACATTGACCCGCTGACATTATCGTTCTCGACGCGACCGCCCGCCTGAAGCCGCAGCGCAGACGTCAGACGCAGTTCCTCGAACAGATAGCCGCCGATGCTATCGGTCGTATTGGGCTCAAGCAGATTATCGCCTTCGAAGCTGATACCGGCCAACTGGCGGTTACTGATCTGAACGCCCGCGATGCTCGTCAACGCGCCGAACGCCGTTGCTACCGGCACGGACTCGATCTCGACGCGGCCTTCTGTGTATCTGTTCGTGAAGCGCGAGCCGACCGCGTCGGCGCCCTCGTCCTCGTCGAAAACGAGCTCGTTGTGTGCATAATTCGTCCAGCCGAACCAGCCGCGCACGGCGGCAATGCCGAGTTCCGGCGCGCGCCACTCACCCTTGGCGTTGATTTTGTCCTGCCCCATGTCGATGCGCGATTTTTCTTCGGCGGCTTCTACACCTGGAACGGCGTAGAGACTATCGAAGCGCGTATAGCTCGCGCCGAAAAAACCATTGTTCCAAATATAGGAGCCGCCGATGGAGGCTCCATGACTATCGAGAAACGAGTTTTCCTGACGGCCTTCCGGCGTATCGTAGTCGTCGGCATGACGCGTGAAGCCGTCAACATGGACTGCAAACCCTTGCGAGCCAGCGGTTGTCTTGAACGCGCCGTCGCGGCCGTTGTCGACCGAACTCAAGCCACCCGTAACCTGTCCAGTGAAGCCGCTATACGGGATATAGGTCGGGATGCGCTGGTTCTCCACGCTAACGACGCCGCCGATCGCTTGCGATCCGTAGCGCACCGTTGCAGGTCCGCGCGTAACGGTCACGCTATCGGCGCTGTAAGGATCAACCGGGAAGGCATGGTCTTCGCTGATGTCGGAGACATCCCCTGTCGCTATTCCATTTTCCTGAATCCGCACGCGATTGTTGTCGAGACCGCGAAGGATCGGACGGTTGGCGCCGGGCGCGAATGTCGAGCCAGCTATTCCCGGCTGCTGGTCCAACGTGTCGGTGATCGTCGCGCCATGCGTCGGAACGATATCGCGAGCATTAGTGACTGTCGTCGCCTGCGTGCCCGATTGTGGGCTGATCAACGTGCCGGGAACCGGCAGAATCGTCGCTGACGGGACAGAATCTTCTCCACCGGATTCCATCGAAGGTTCCGCTGGCGGGGTCACGGGCTTGGAAGAAGCCGCTTTCGGGCCAGACGGTCCATTTTTTCTCATCCCGTGCGCTTTCTTCTTCGACGCGACGTGTTTCTTCGGCGCGATGACGACCACCGCTGGCAAGGGCGATGATGGCGCAATCGACTCACTCGTCGATGTTGGCGGCGACTCCCGCGATGTCGCAGCATCCTGCGCCAGCGCTCCAGACATTGACCCAAAGGCTATGGCAACCACTGCAAATCCGATGCACCGCATAATTTTCCCCAAAAACAGTCCCCCGACACGGCAAAGCCGACGTCGATCGTTAGTTTCGTATATTATAACATATTGCGAGAGTCGAGCGGACGTCTTCGTGTTTCGTCATGCGGGTTGCAACTAAGCGACTCTCGAAGGAGAACTTCGAAGTCTCCCGTGCTTCCACCGCCCTCAGGCGTCCAGCTCGAGCCTTATGCGCGCCGCGCACGGCGGGATAGACGGAGCATGCGGGACGTTCTGAAGGCGGCGCTGAGCATTTTTAGAGAAAGCTTCGGGGCTCGGCGCCGATAGCGACGCCGGCTTCGCCGTCTACGTTCGATTGTTGAGAGCGAGCGGACAGGCGACAGCATAACGTGCCCGCAGGCCTGCACAAATGGCGAGCAAAAAAACGTGCGATGCGACCTCGGCCAGTCTGGAATAAGATAGTGAGGATTTTTTGCATCGCACGGCACGCAATTCGCGCGACGCGCCGGGACCTACATTGGCGCATCCGCGTTATGTGTTTGGGAGGCTCCCATGTTGCCTGTCGAAATTGAGAAAACCGCCTGCCGCACCTGCAATGGCACCGGCTTTGTCTGGCGCGGTCGCGTCATGCAGCACGAGACCTTGAGCATCCAACAGGGCAAGACGGCGGTGCAGGTCCACGTCTCCCGAATTCGGGATCTCTGCCCGGAATGCCGTGGAACCGGCGTTCATCTGCACCGCGAAATTCAACGCACGCCGTGGGCGCTCATCCTGCGCCATTGATGCCGCCGGGACGGCGCGTGGGCGTTTCATTTCCCCGAAGGACGGCATCCGCCAAGCATCCACGGTGGGTATCTCATCGGCTTGACTGGATCCCGGCCTCCGCCGGGATGACGGTGTGGGGCAGTGACTTTCTTACAAACAACGACAGCGGTGACGCGGCCCAAAACACACTTGCCACCACTTCGGCCAGCGTGCGCGACCAGCGCGAGCGCCACCCCATGCCAATGTTCGAGGTGCGACCAGCGCGAGCGGCCGGCTCGCGGAACGCGAGTCGCCTGCGCCACACAAATTTTCGAGGTACGATAACCGCTTCCGGCTGGCTGCGCGGAGCGCAGTCGGAAGCGGCAACCAATCAGAGCGGAATGTTGTCGTGCTTCTTCCAGGGGTTTTCGAGGGTTTTATTGCGCAGCATGTTCAGCGCCCGGCAGAGGCGCTTGCGCGTCGCCGACGGGGTGATCACCTCGTCGATGTAGCCGCGCTCGGCCGCCACGAACGGATTGGCGAACCGCTGCTTGTACTCCTCGATGCGCGCGTCGATCTTTTTCTGATCACCAAGCTCGGACCGATAGAGAATTTCGACGGCGCCCTTGGCGCCCATCACGGCGATCTCGGCCGTCGGCCAAGCGTAGTTGACGTCGCCACGGATGTGCTTCGAGCTCATCACGTCGTAAGCGCCGCCGTAGGCCTTGCGCGTGATGATCGTCACTTTCGGCACCGTCGCCTCGGCATAGGCGAACAGCAGCTTGGCGCCGTGCTTGATAAGCCCGCCGTATTCCTGCGCCGTGCCCGGCAGGAAGCCCGGAACGTCCACGAACGTGATGATCGGAATTTCGAAGCAGTCGCAGAACCGCACGAACCGCGACGCTTTCCGCGAGGCATCGGAATCGAGCACGCCCGCCAGCACCATCGGCTGGTTCGCCACGATGCCCACCGTGCGGCCTTCCATGCGCGCAAAGCCGGTCACGATGTTCTTGGCAAAGGCTTCCTGGATCTCGAAGAAGTCGGCTTCATCGACGACTTTGAGGATCAGCTCCTTGATGTCGTAAGGCTTGTTCGGATTGTCGGGAATGAGCGTGTCGAGCGACATGTCGATGCGCTCCGGATTGTCGCCGGTCGGGATTTGCGGCACGCCCGTCTTGTTGCTCGACGGCAGGAAATCCATCAAGCGGCGCATCTGCAGAAGCGCCTCGACGTCGTTCTCATAGGCGCGGTCGGCGATTGACGACTTGGTCGTGTGCACCTTGGCGCCGCCCAGCTCCTCCGCCGTGACGGTTTCGTTCGTCACTGTCTTCACGACGTCGGGACCGGTCACGAACATATAGCTCGTGTCCTTGACCATGAAGATGAAGTCGGTCATCGCCGGTGAATAGACGTCGCCACCCGCGCACGGACCCATGATGACCGAAATCTGCGGGATGACGCCCGAGGCCAGCACGTTGCGCTGGAAAACTTCGCCATAGCCGCCGAGTGCGTCGACGCCCTCCTGGATGCGCGCGCCGCCCGCGTCGAACAGGCCGACGATCGGCGCACGGTTTTTCAGCGCCATATCCTGGATCTTGGTAATCTTCTTGGCGTGGGTCTCGCTGAGCGAACCGCCCATGACGGTAAAGTCCTTGGCGAATACGTAGACCGTGCGGCCGTTGATCGTGCCCCAGCCGGTGACGACGCCGTCGCCGGGAATCCGCGTCTTCTGCATGCCGAAGTCGGTGCAGCGGTGCTCGACGTACATATCGAATTCTTCGAACGAGCCCTCGTCCATCAGCAGCTCGATGCGTTCACGCGCCGTCAGCTTACCCTTGGTATGCTGGGAGTCGATGCGGGTTTGGCCGCCGCCGAGCCGTGCGTTTTCGCGACGCTTCTCGAGCTCTTCGATGATGTCTTTCATAAAGCTGCCACCCTGCTTAGCCGTATATTTTGCAAGGCTCTTAGCATGGCCTCGGGAGAGCGCAAATGCTGAGATATCGCGGCCTGGAGAACAGCGACGGAGCCCTAGCCTTAATAACCGAATGAATCGAAAGCGCATGGAATTGGCGTTTACGCCGCAGGCGTGGCCGCGGCAAGTTGGCGCCCGAAGTCCGCAATCTTAATTTCGATGGCGCCCGCCCCGGCGATCGGTTCGATGGCGACGGCGCGGGCACGGGTTACGCTTCCCGCCAATGTGGTGGCAATAAAGTCGACGATCGGATCGGCAATCACGCGCTTACCACCCGCCTGTTTCAAATGCCGCTCCGCGTCCGAACGCACGGCAAAGACGTGCAGCAGGTCTTCGACCTTTGACCACGGCCCGGCGGCCGCCAGCCGCGGACCATCGTCGTCAGCGACAAGGTAAACTTCGCCCGATTTTCGCAACGTCTTGAGCAAACCCGGAACGGCTTCCGTTTTCAGGCGGATCTGCAGATCGAGCGGATCGACCTCGGCTTCGATCGGGTCGGAGACCCAATCGGTTCCGGCCAGCCCCTTCGCCTTGCCGATACCCGGCAAAATCTCGGCGGCGAACGCAGCGAGCGCGATTTCCTGCAGTTCGTTGTTGCCGGCGAGCGCTTCGGCCCAGCGCGTCGCTTCGATAGGGCTCGACCAGAACAGTTGCACGGTCCGCCCGCGAACCTTCTGAGACGGCACCGAAGCCGTTTCTTCGTCGGCGAATGTCAGTACACGTCCTTCGCTCACCGCCCGGCGCACGAACCGGTCGCGTTGCGCAAGCTCAGGAATGCGCGGCCTGTGAAGCATGGTTCATGCCTACGCTCTAGCGAATCAGTTTGCCAAAGTGTGAGACGAATCGTGTTGCGA
>DATLJG010000222.1:0-3791 GCA_035538995.1 Hyphomicrobium sp.
GCGCCCGGTGCGTCGAGCGGCAGATTCTTCATCTCGTTGGCCTTCCACTCCGCAGCAAGTTTCTGCTGACGCTCGCGGATCTGCTTCATCAAGGCGCTGCGCGCTTCGGCATATTTCTTGTTGTCGACCGGAGGTCCGGCAGCGGCTTCGTTATAACCGTCGAGCGGAACAGGGAAACCGACGGGCTGTGCCGCAGCATTCATCGCCAGCACCATGATGCCGCCGCCCGTGGACATTTCCTTGAGAATTTCCGGCGTCGCCTCGGTCTCGGCCGTGCAGCCCGCCGGATGGCAAAGCGAATAATGCAGCGTGATCGGCTTCAGAGTCTTTTCGTCGATCTTTTCGTTTTTCGACGCCCTGGCCCACTGGTCTTTGGAATAGACAGCCGCGCGGATACCCGGCGGGATCGCCATGCCCAGCGGCACCATGATCATCAGAGACTTTTTCGGATTGCCTTCGATCTCGCGAATGGCGGCCGACACGAGAACCATGCCCGTGTTGCCATCAAGACGTTCGTGATGGGTGAGGCAGAGTTCCTTTTCCTCTTTCTCCTCCTTGCCATCCTTCCCCTTTTTTACTCCGACCGGCGCCTTTTCGCAAAGTTTCACCCACGCGCTCTTGGGAGCCGCGGCCGCCGCCGTCTTGCCTGCGGCAGCCGGTTTGGCGGCAGGCGCCGATTGCACCTTTTTCGGAGCAATCTTGACCTCTTTCTCGTTCGTTTGCGCCAATGCTGCCGAGGCGGACATCGCCACAACGATTGCCAAAGCGGAAGCGAGCGCTCTACCGCCAGTGCGCAATACTGCGTTTCCCATCAACGTAAAAATCCTCGCTTGTGCTGCTGCCGGGCGATCCGGCCCCTACCCCTCGTCGTCACGCAGGAAAATTCGATGCTGCGTGGACCCCGGCGATCCGCCGTTCGACGCCCGAGTAAGGCCCGGAATGCGGCAATCGCGTGGCCGGGTGTCTGAACAACCGGGGGACGAACGCAGCGTTATGCCCCCGTTGCGTCTATGCCACTGCGACAAGCTAGACAAGCGTCATGCGGCACCGATAGAAAACCCAATCTATCGAAGAGGACGCCACACTGCCGGGACTTAGTTGTGAACATTTAGGCCGGTCGATCAAATTTCAGGTGCCGGCCATGCCATTCAGGAAAATTTCTCTCCTCGCCGCCACCGCCGGCCTCATCAGCGTCTTGTGCGGAACGGCTGGAGCCGCCCCGCAGACGGCTGTCGCGATCCGTGGCGCCCCTGCCCTCAGCGAAGGATTTTCGGCATTCCCCTACGTCAATCCGGCGGCCCCGAAGGGCGGACAGTTGCGGCTCGGCGCCCAAGGATCGTTCGAAACGCTGAATCCGCTCATCGTCGCCGGCGTGCCGGCCTCCGGGGTGCGTGAATTCACCGTCGAAAGCCTCATGGCCCGCAGCCTCGACGAGCCGTTCACGTTGTACGGATTGCTCGCGAAAACGATCGACATCGCCGACGACCGCAAATCGGTCACGTTCGAGTTGAACCCCGCCGCAAAATTCTCCGACGGTCAGCCGGTTACGCAGGACGACGTCATCGCATCGTTCGAGCTCCTGAAGACGAAAGGGCGCCCGAACCATCGCACTTACTTCGCGAAGGTTCCCAAGGCCGAGAAAATTGGCGAGCACGGCGTGCGCTTTACGTTCGAAGACGGCGACGATCGCGAACTGCCGCTGATCCTGGGCCTTATGCCCGTCATCGAAGCCCATGCCATGACGCCGGAGCAATTCACGTCGTCTTCGATGACGCCGCTCGTCGGCTCGGGGCCCTATAAAGTCTCGCGCGTCGATCCGGGGCGCTCGCTCACCTACACGCGCGATCCGAATTATTGGGGCAAGGACCTTGCCGTCAATCGCGGCCGCTTCAACTTCGACGAAGTCCGCTTCGACTATTTTCGCGATGCCTCCGTCATGCTCGAAGCGTTTCGGTCCGGCGCGCTTGATCTGAGGCTCGAAGAAGACCCAGGCCGCTGGGCCGACGCCTATAATATCCCCGCCGTTCGCGACGGGCGTATTATCAAGGCCGAGTTTCCAATCGGGCTTCCCTCCGGCATGACGGCACTGGTCTTCAATACACGGCGGGCGATCTTTGCCGATCCGCGCGTCCGCCGAGCCTTGATGACGCTGTTTGATGCCGAGTGGATTAACCGGACGCTCTACAACGGCCTCTTCAAGCGAACCACGAGCTACTTCGAACGTTCTTACCTTGCCTCCACGGGGCATCCGGCGGACGCCGACGAACGTCAGCTTCTTGCGCCTTTTCCGAATGCGGTGCGCCCCTCGATCCTCGACGGCACGTATAAGTTTCCGACCACCGACGGCAGCGGCCGTAACCGTGCCAATCAAAAGATCGCCTTCAAACTGCTGACCGACGCCGGAATGGTTCTGAAAGGCGGTCGCCTCGTCAATGCCAAGACGGGCAAGCCGCTGGCGTTCGAAATTCTCGCCAATAGCAATGCGCAGGAAGCGCTGCTTCTGAGTTATGCGCGAAGTCTCGAACCGCTTGGTATTTCGGTCCGCATCCGCGTCGTCGATAGCGCCCAGTATCAGGAGCGCCTGTCGACGTTCGACTACGACATGATCCAAAATACCTGGCCGGCTTCGCTTTCGCCCGGCAACGAGCAACTTTTCCGCTGGTCGGCAAAGACCGCCAACGCGCAAGGGTCGTTCAACTTCGCAGGCGTCAAGAATCCAGCCGCCGACGCGATGATCGATGCCATGCTCGCCGCCGACACCGAGCCGAAATTCATATCGGCCGTCCGCGCTCTCGACCGCGTTCTTCTTTCAGGCGACTACGTGGTTCCTCTTTTCTACACGCCGAACCAATGGGTCGCGTACTGGGCGCGATTGCGTCATCCCGATAAGACACCGCTCTTCGGTTATGCCGTCGATACGTGGTGGTCCGAGAGCCCAAAATGATCTCAGACGCCAAGCCCTTCAACATGGCCGAGTACGCCATCGGCCGGCAGGCGCGCATGTCGCCCGATAAAGCGGCTTTGCTTGTTTACGACATGCAAAATCCGCGCGATCCGCTCGAAACGTGGACGTTCTCCGAGATTAATCGCGCCGTTCTGAACATCGCACATGGCCTGACGGCACTCGGATTGCGGCCGGGAGACCGCGTTGGAATTCGTCTCGGCAATTCCAGTCACTCGGCATTGATGTATTTCGGTGCAATGGCGGGCGGCTTCGTGGCCCTGCCCTTATCGGATCAGCTCACGGCGTCGGAACTCGCCACCCTGCTCGACGATAGCGAAGCTGCAGCCATCGCCACGTCAGAAGCCGTTCCGTATGGGATTTTGCGAAAAGACATCATTGCCATTCCGCCCACCGAAGTTTCGGCGATGATCGCGAACGGCACACCGCAGGATTATGCGTCAACGTCAGCCGATGACCCGGCCTTTCTCATTTACACATCGGGAACGACGGCGCGCCCCAAAGGCGTCCTGCATGCACATCGTTCCGCCTACGGGCGATCGCTGATGTATCAGGGATGGTACGGCATTCGCGCCGACGACCGGATGCTGCATGCCGGCGCCTTCAATTGGACGTTCACGCTGGGCGTCGGCTTGACCGATCCGTGGGCCAACGGTGCGACAGCCATCGTCTGCACCGGCGACAAGGCGCCAGAGCTCTGGCCCGGCGTGATCGCACAAACCGGCGCCACGTTGTTTGCTGCGGTCCCCGGCGTCTATCGCCAAATTCTGAAATACGCCGCGCCTGATCGCGCGGCACTCGGCAAACTTCGCCACGGCTTGATGGCCGG
>DATLJG010000223.1:0-4848 GCA_035538995.1 Hyphomicrobium sp.
CGCGGCTTCGACCACGGAGCCAGAATACGATAAGCGACAGGGATCAAGAACAGCGTGAAGAGCGTCGCGAAACCAAGACCGCCGATAATCACCCAGCCGAGCGCGAGCCGGGATTCCGCGCCCGCCCCGTGGGCGAGGATCAGCGGCAACGCTCCGAGCACGGCCGCCGAAATTGTCATCATCACCGGGCGCAGACGTGTGCGCGCCGCCTCGCGGATGGCATCATCGACCGATGCCCCTTGGTCGCGGCGAATGTTGGCAAATTCGACAATGAGAATGCCGTTTTTCGCCATGACCCCGACGACGAGAACAAAACCGATCTGGCTATACACGTTGAACGTTCCGCCCGTGAACTTGATCGCCAGTGCGGCAGCGGCAAGTCCGAAGGGAACGGTGAACAGGATTACGAGCGCACTCGTGATGCTTTCGAATTGCGCGGCGAGCACGAGGAACACGATCAATAGCGCAATCCCGAAGACCAACGCCGTATTCTGGGTTGTTTCAGCAAGCGTCTTGGCTTCACCCGTCAGGGAGATCGACATGTTCGGGCCGATCACTGTTGGCGCGATGGCCTCCATCTCCTTGACCGCATCTCCAAGCACGACCCCGTCGCTGAGGTTCGCCGTAATACCGACGGATCGCTGCCGATCTTCGCGTCCGAGCGTCGGCGCAATCGCAACCTCCTTGATCGAAACGAGGGACGAAAGCGTGACGAACTTGCCGTCGGCGGCTTTTACGAAAAGGTTGCCGAGGTCGGCGGGATCATTGATCGGACGGCCGCCTGCCTTGATCTGGATCTCGACGATATCATTGTCGATGAACAGATCCGCCGCTTTCTGATAGTCGATCATCGTGTTGATCAGGCCGGTAATCGTCGCGATCGGCACGCCGAGTTTTGTCGCGGCCTCGCGATTGATCTTGACCGAGAGCTGTGGCTGCGTGGTGTCGTAGTCCGTGCGGACGCTTCTGAAGTCCGGCAACGCCTGCAGCTTGTTGACGAGCTTGGTCGCGGCGTCCGCGAGCTGATCATAATTTGGGCCGATGATCGCAAAGCGAAGACCTTGGCCGCCGCCCCGAATGTTCAGGCTGTTCGCGGTCTGCACCTGAATTTGCAATCCGGCGATATTGGCCAGCTTCTTTTGCAACTCCGCTTGAATGTCCTGCTGCGTCCGCGTGCGATCCGACCATTCCGCGAGAGATGCGACGACCATTGCGCGGTTGACGCCGCCATTGCCGATCGAGCTCAAAACATTGGTGATCTCGCCAGTGTCGCGATACTTGACGAGCACGTTCTCGACCTTCTGGGTCAGCTTCGCCATGTAATCGAGATTGCTGCCTTGCTGCGCGCTCAAGCGAATCTTGATGACGCCGCGATCTTCCAAAGGCGTGATTTCCTGCTTCAATGACTGGAACGCAAACCACCCAAGCGCTCCGAATCCGAGGCAGACCAACACGATGACCCAGCGCAATCTGAGACAAACTTCAACGATCGCCATGTAGGCGCGCGTGAGGAAGCCGCCCTGCCCGTCGTGGGACTGGCCCTCCGCACCGGTCCCGAACTTGGACGCGAGCATCGGGCAGACCGTCAGAGCGACGGCTGCCGAAATGGCGACGGAGAACGCCAAAACAAATCCGAACTCCGAAAACAGGCTGCCGACCACCCCCGGCATGAATGAGACGGGGATGAAAACCGCGGCCAACGTCGCGGTCGTCGCCATAACCGCAAATACGATTTCCTTCGTGCCGAGCACGGCGGCGGCGCGTGGACCGGCGCCCAGTGACCTGTGCCGCGCGATGTTCTCGATCACGACGATCGCGTCGTCGACCACAAGACCCGTCGCGACGACGAGCGCCAGAAGCGTCAAGAGATTGATCGAAAATCCGACCGCCCAGATCGCCGCAAGTGTGCCGATCAATGAAACGGGAATGGAAATCGCCGGCGCGATCGTCGCGCGGAACGACCTTAGAAACGCGAAGATAATCAAAATGACGATGGCATTCGCAAGCAAGAGACTGATGAATACCTCCTGCACGGATTCACGAATGAAGGTCGCATCGTCCGACGTGATTGTAAGCTCGACATCCTTCGGCAGCGTTTTTCGCAACTCGTCGACGGCTTGATGCACGCCGTTGGATATATCGATCGTATTCGCCTGGGCCTGACGGATAATGTCGATTCCGATCGCACTCTTCCCGTTGATGCGCGTGAGGGCCGTCGCATCTTCAAAGCCCCAGCGCACGAATGCGACGTCCTTGACTGTCGTCTGCGAGTTGATCTCCAATGCGCCCACATCGTCGGGCGTCGCGAGGGGCGCTTCCGCGCGAACAAGAAGCTGCTGCGAGGTGTTCTCAAGCGCACCCGAGGGCGTGGTGATCGCAGCTTTGCCGATGGCATCCACCAGGTCTTGTAGCCCAAGCCCGCGTGCGGCCAGCGCGACCTGGTTGACCCGCACTTCGATTGTTCGAGCACGAACGCCGTATGAATTTGCGGCGGCAACGCCATCGACGGCTGCAAGTTTGTCTTCAATGACGTTGTTGACGAGATCGGTCAGCTCACCCTCGGAGAGCTTCGGCGACGAGACGGCGATCTGCAAAACCGGCGTCGCATCATCGTCGGCTTTGACGACGCGCGGCTCATCTTCCATGTCTTTCGGCAATTGATTGACGATGCCCGCGACGGCGTCCCGCACATCCATCGCCGCCGTATCGAGATTCGTTCTGCTGGAAAATTCGATCGTGACGCGCGTCGAACCGAAGGAGGACTTGGAAGAAATTCCGGTGACACCTTGAACGCGCGACACCGCACTTTCGATAACGGCCGTCACTTGTGAATCGATGCTCTCCGGCGTCGCCCCGGTGTAATCGGCGCGAACGGTTACAACCGGTCGGTCAACATCGGGAAGCTCGCGGACTTCGATACCCTGATAAGCCGCGAAACCGGCGATGATGATCAGCAGATTGAGCACCAGCGCGAGAATGGGGCGGCGGACGAAGATGCCGACCCAGCCACCATCATCGGCGTCTTCGGCGCTCTTTTTATTTGCGTCGGGCGAACTCATCGCAAACGCTCCTCAATGTGCCGAGCTGCGGCTTTCTGGATGATGAAGTGTCGGATGGTCTGCTCAGGAGCTTTGCGGGCTGACTGTCTGTCCCGCACGAAGAGAGCCGCCGCCCTCCTTCACGATTTTGTCGCCGGCCTTGAGCTGCGCGTCGATGTACACTCTATCGCCGTCACGATCGATGATGGCCGCGTCGACCCGCTCCAGGACATTCTTATCGCCAACGCGCCAGACAAATGCGCCGTGCCTATCCCACTGGATCGCGAGTGCCGGAACGACTGGACTGTCCTGCCCCGGAAGCCGCACGGAAATCGAGAACGTTGAACCGGGAATGAGTTTCAAATCGTCATTCGGAATTTCCCCACGCACGGCGAGCGTGCGCGACACAGGATCGATCCGCGTACCGACCGCCTGGATCTTTCCGTCGATAATTTCACCTGTGCGCGTGATAAGATTGGCGCGCACCGGCAGCCCGACCTTCATCGAGCTGGCAACCGCTTCAGGAACTGTGAACTCGATGATGATTTTCGAGCGATCGTCAATCGTGGCAATCGGTGAGCCGATAGCGAGGTAATCGCCGGCCTGCAAATTCGACAAGCCCATGATGCCCTTGAAAGGCGCTTTGATCGTCATGCGGTCGAGTTCGTCTTGTACCTTGCGCAACGCCGCATCGGCGACCTTCAAAGCCGTGTTGGCTTCGGTAATCGCCACCTTCGTCACAGTGCCGGGATTGAGTTGCTGGTAGCGCTGCACGGTATCGGCAGCCTGGGCGCGCTGTGCCTGAGCCGTTTCGACGGCGACCTTTTCCGTGGCGGCATCGAGTTGCACGAGCGGCTGATTGGCTTCGACGAGTTGGCCGCCCTCGAAAAGCACCTTCTCGATGACACCAGCGACGCGCGTCGTCAGCGTGACCTGTTGGCGGGCGCGGCCGGAACCAACCGCAGCGACGCGCTGGTTCATGCGCTTGATCTGCACATCGGCAAGAGTAACCGCCGGAAGCGTATCGCGGTTTCGGGCACGTTGCGCATGTCCGTCGTCTACTCCGAAGACAAGCAAACACAATCCGACGCCGGCGATGACGCTCACCGCACGCGCGGCGGCTGTGCTCCGGCAGAAATCCACAGTCATGATTTCAAATCCCCCCATCGACCGGCCACATCAGACGCAGTCACTCCTCAATATCAAGCGCCCGATGCGTCGAGCCCGCGCCTTGCACCCTCGGAAGCTGTTTTATTGCCCCGGTGATTATTGTCCAACGTCGACGGCGCCATAATCCTTCGCACGCGCCCTACAGAGCATCGGCCTGCACCGTGATAATTCGGCACCGCTGGATTTGCTCGTAAGCTCACGCATGAGCTGAACGGCGTTGACACTGTTCGAGACGTCAACTTCAATGGCGGCGTGACGGTCTCAGTCCTCGGCAATTGCAGAGGACTGGTGAAAAGGGAACACGGTGCGGCGCACCACGCGCCAACGCCGGGACTGCCCCCGCAACTGTAAGCGGCGAGTTCACTCCACACATACCACTGACGGTCTCACGATCGAGACGTCGGGAAGGTTGGAGCGAACGTTCGAGCCGCAAGTCAGGAGACCTGCCGGCACAGGCTGCCCATCTTCCGTGCGTGGGGCGCGGTAGAGCGAAATCCGTAGCGGCGGCTGTATGTCAACCCGGTGGAGAGCCAGGTCGATCATGCATCTCGTTGCGCTACGCGGATAGTTTCTATCGCGCGCAGGATGACCCATGCATTGCGGTTCTCTGAGAACCGCAAATAGGAATCTGCGCGCGCTG
>DATLJG010000224.1:0-2197 GCA_035538995.1 Hyphomicrobium sp.
GACGGAGCGACGGTGCGATCCGACGTGCCACTGAAAAGATAAATGCGGTCGCGCACGACATCGGCGATCGGATCGATCTCGCCCTTGGCGGCGCGTTCCTCGGCCTTCTTGGCAAGCTCGGTGGGATCGGCAGCGCCCCACGCCTCCAGCAGATCCAACATGCAGCCGTTGACGGCCTTGCTAAGGTTGAGGAATGCGGCTCCCGTGCCGGGGATCGTGTTGGCGAAGATGCTTTCCGAGCAACCGTAAGGTCCGCCGGCGATGATCGCGGCGCCGACGACGCGCTTGGCGTGGGCCATTTGGAACTGCCCCGCCATGTAGGCGCCGGACGATATGCCGGAGACAGTGGTTTCGTTGATGTTCGCTCCGAGCGCCGGTAGCGGGCGTGCGTTCGACGTATGCGACGAGTCATTGCAGCCGCCGGAGGCAAGCGCGAAGGCCGTCGCCGAGACGAGTATAAGGCTGCGTGCCGCGTTTCGGAGCGTGATCATCATCGGGTGGCGGTTCGACCGGGTTGGCCCATCGGAAATCCATTTCTTACGTGACGTTCGGCGTCTAGTTCGGACGCGAGCGGATCGGACAACCATACGCCAACGCTCAGTAATTGTGAGCGCGATGTAGCGACGCCACCGGCTATCCGGCTAGCGAAGCCGTATCGAGACGCGATCAGTCCGGCCGTTGGAATCGATGACGGTCAGTTTGGTGAAGCCGGGGCTTTCGGGTTGCCAGGTCACTTCGCGCGAGTGTGCATCGGATTTGATGGGTGCGCCGTCAACGAGCCAGGTCAAAGGCAATGCACCGCCGTCGGCTTTCAGGATGAGTGGATCGTCACCAAGGTCGGCTTCGTCGATCTCCGACTGATCGGGCGGGAACGATATCAGGACGGGCGGTTCGATGAAGCGCCCCGTTGCGGGATCGTCGCCAGGGTCGCGCCAGTGCTTGAGCGGCGCCGGCAGATCGGCGTTCGTTCCGCGAATGGCGTTCGAGGGCACGCTTTGCAGTGGCGCGCGCTTTTCGGAAATGCGCTGGAACGCATCGAACAGGATCGGCGCGGCGGCGGTGCGCCCCAGGATGCCGGGGACACTCGAATTGTCCGGACGCCCGACCCAGGCCGCGACGACGTATTTGCCATCGTAGCCGATCGCCCAGGCATCGCGATATCCGTACGAGGTGCCGGTCTTGTAGGCGAAACGGCCGCCTTTGGCATTCGGTGGCGGCGGTGCGTCCTTGAGGATATCGGTGACGTACCAGGCTGCCAGCGGCGACATCAGGCGGTGGGCATTTACCAGCGGCTTGACGCGGGTCGCCGCCATCGCGCGGGCACGCTCGTCAAGGCGATGCACGAGCGTGATGCTGTCGCCGCCGCGCGCCAAGCTCGCGTATAGCTGCGTCATTTCTTCGAGCGTCAGTCCGGTGCCGCCGAGCGCCATCGCGAGTGTCGGCTCAGACTTGTCTGGAAACCGCGCGTTGACTCCAGCACGGCGGAAACGACCCACAAGTTTGCCTGGGCCAACGCGCGCCAGGACACGAACGGCCGGGATATTGTAGGACTGCTCAAGGGCTTCACGGATCGTGACGGTGCCGTGGAAATTCTCGTCGAAGTTTTTGGGCGCGTACGTGCCGAAGCGGGTCGGCCGGTCATCGATCAATGTTTCGGGATGGGCGAGGCCGGCTTCGAACGCGAGGCCGTAGATGAAGGGCTTCAACGTCGACCCCGGCGAGCGAATAGCCGTCGCCATATCGACAGCGCCCTGCCGTTCGGCATCCATGTATCCGAGTGAACCGACTTCCGCCAGGATTTCACCCGTTTGATGATTGGCGACGATCACGGCAGCCGAAACTTTGTCGCCTATGAGCCGGGCGTGCTCGGCGACGAGCTTTTCGAGGCTTCCCTGCAAATTCCGGTCGAGCGTCAGTTTGATCGTTTGCTCTTTCGGATGCGCGGCGACTTCCGCTTCCGTCAGGTGCGGCGCGAACATGGGAAAGCCAAAGCGCGCAACCGGAACTTTCTCTCGTTTCGCCTTCTCGGCGTCCGCCGCCGTTATGACGTGTGCCGCGACCGCGCGTTGCAGGACGCGGTTGCGGGCGCGCTTGGCGGCTTCGGGAAAGCGATCGAGACGGCGCTGCTCGGGGGATTGCGGCAGCGCGACGAGCAGCGCGGCCTGACCCAGGGAGAGGCGCTGCGGTTCCTTGCCGA
>DATLJG010000225.1:0-24795 GCA_035538995.1 Hyphomicrobium sp.
TCGCTCTCCTCAAGGCTCTCGATGACGTAGGCCGCGTCGTCGGTATCAAGGTGCGTAACCGCCTTGGCCAGAAGCGCGTTCGGCAAGCCTTCGGAGACCTGGTCTCGCACGCTCTCGTCAAGTTCCGAGAGCACCTCGAAATCGAAAGATGGTCCGATGGACTCGATCAGGGTGATGCGATCGTCCGGCTCGAGAAGCTCGATGACGTCGGCGAGGTCCGGGGCCTTCAGATCCTTGACGAGGTCCGCCGCGGCGGCGTCCTCGTGACTGTGTAGCGCATCAGCAACAGACCGGATGAGATCCATCGACGGTGCTTCGGGTGCGTCCGGCGCGGTATCGGAATTATGATTTTCAACCAAGCGTATTGCTCACCATCGCTGTCCCGGCCCTCCCTGTATTTAGCCAAGTCGTGCGGCGCCGTCGCGGGGAAGCAATGTCTTGCGCCGTTTGCGCACCCCATCGCGATTATTGAGTAACAGGGTGCCGCGCGTTCGAGCGTTCAGACCACGTCGTTTGTTGAACGTTCATATTGGCGACCGTACAAGTCCGGGTCCGAATCTCGAAAAGCAGGAAAATGCAGGGCCCATGCGGCAGATCTCCATGCAAGTCTTCGCGCTCGCGGCGTTCATCGGTTTTGCCGCGATGTCTCCCGTCCATGCCGAAATTGACCCCGCCGGGGCCGTGAAGACGGATACCTGCGCCAGCAATCCCGAGCTTCTCGGCGTGTCGCGCGTCGTCGAGGTCGATACGAGCGGCGGGCCTACAATTGGCGGCGACCAAAAGAATGCGATGCACCTCCTCAACGATGGCGAGGTGGTGCTGACGTTCGACGACGGCCCTTCAAAAGCCAGCACCAAGGCAATTCTGAAAGCGCTTGCGGACCAGTGCACGAAAGCGACGTTCTTCATGGTCGGCCAGATGGCGCTCGCTGATCCGGGCATGGTCAAGGAGGTCGCAGCCGGCGGAAATACGATCGGCACGCACACCTGGTCTCACAAAAATCTGCGATTCGCGCAGGGCGATACTCTGAACCAGCAAATCGAAAGCGCCATCTCGATGGTATCGAAAGCCAATGGAGCTCCGATCTCTCCGCTGTTCCGCTTTCCCTACCTCAGTTCGAACCGCAAGGACGACGCTTACCTCAAGAGCCGGAACATCGGCGCAGTCTGGGTCGATGTCGATTCGAAGGACTACCTGACGCGCGATCCGGAGGTCGTGAAAAAACGTATCCTTGCGCAATTGGCGAAGGAGAAGAAGGGCATCATTCTGATGCACGACATTCACGCCTGGACGGCCAAGATGCTGCCGGATCTGCTCGCGGAGCTGCACGAGAAGGGGTTCAAGGTCGTGCATATGGTGGCAAAGGAGCCGGTCGCGACGATCGCCTCGTATGATGCCGCCGCGGACAAGGCGATGGCCGCCAAAATAGCCGCGCGGACAGCTAACCCAATGGCGCCACGTTCACTTGTTTGGTCGATGACGCCTGAGCCGTCGAAACACCGCTCCTGGAAGCGTGCCCGCAAAGTGCAGGCGAAGGCTGAGAGCACTGAGAAAACGCGCAAGACCGATAAGCCAAAGAGCGAAAACTTTCCCTGGCAGTTCAATTTCTTTAACTAGAACAGGGCTTCGGCGCGTGCTGATAGCGAGAGTGCTTGGCGCGATCCGCCGGCCGCTTCCGGCTGCGCGCGTCATGGCGCATTAGCTTTTGGGACGCATCGACCTATATTGAAGTGAGCGCGGAGCCATTATCGGCGAGCGCGGGTCGCAAAACGATGGCACCGCAAATCGAAACCAAGCGCGTTTATGATCTTCCTTCGCCGGAGGATGGCACGCGAATTCTGGTCGATCGGCTTTGGCCGCGGGGCGTCGGTAAGGACGCCGCAGCGCTCGACCATTGGGCGAAGGACGTGGCGCCGACGGCAGAACTGCGCAAATGGTTCGGACACAAGCCGGAGCGTTTCGATGAGTTTGAACGGCGTTATCGCGCCGAGCTTGCCCATAATCCGAATGTCGATGCGCTTCGCGACTACGTCAAGCGGGGGCGGATAACGCTGCTCTACGCGGCACATGATCCGCGCATCAACAATGCCCACGTGCTCGCTGCGTATCTGCGCAAGAAGTGGCGTTAATCCGAGCACTCAGCGCACGCGAGGCTTCCGCTCGTTCTGCCTTCTGAGGGACTCCTGCCCTGGTCCAAAATGGTGCGGTTGAGAGGACTCGAACCTCCACGCCGTTTCCAGCGCTACCACCTCAAGGTAGTGCGTCTACCAATTCCGCCACAACCGCTCGCCAGATTTTGGACCTAGCAATCATCGGGATCGGAGGCGCCGAAGCGAACCCCACCCGCGAAGACGCCGAGGTAACAGAGCGTTCTGGCGAACGCAAGCGTCACATTCGACCCACATCATTTTTGGTCGCGGCAATGGGCAGATCAGGGCGCGACGGCGGTGGCTCGGCGGGCGATGAATTTGGAAAAGGCTCCCGCCGGACTGGCGGTGCTTTACCGTCTGCCGTAAATAAATGCGATGTTTTCAGGCGATTCTATCGCTGGCTTAGGCTCGACGCCTGCGGTCGACTGGACCATCAGCGATCGCCCGGTCGATTATCCGTTTGCGCTTGAACTTATGCACCGCAGGGCAGCCGGCATCCGCGACAACCGGTCCCGGGAGCTCGTGTGGCTGCTCGAGCATCCGCCACTCTACACCGGGGGCACCAGCGCCAAAGATAGCGATCTGGTCGATGCATCGACTTTTCCGATTTATCGTACCGGCCGTGGCGGTCAGTTCACCTATCACGGCCCTGGGCAACGGGTCGTCTACGTGATGCTGGACCTCAGAGCGCGGGACCTCGATATCCGCTCGTTCGTCACCCGTCTCGAACGATGGGTGATCGGTGCTTTGGCGGAATTCAACGTCACCGGAGAAACCCGGCGCGACCGAGTCGGCGTTTGGATCAAGCGAGCCTCGAAGGATGGACCGGTCGAAGAGAAAATCGCGGCGATCGGATTGCGCGTCAGCCGTGGTGTCTCGACTCACGGCGTCAGTCTGAACATCGATCCCGATCTGTCTCACTATCGGGGAATCGTTCCTTGCGGGATTCGCGAGTATGGCGTGACCAGCCTCGCCGACCTCGGACTACCCGTGACGCCCTACGATGCCGACATCGCGCTTCGCAAGAATTTCGAACGGACGTTCGGGCCGGCTCAGCGGACCGAGTGGAGCATCGTTGAAGCCGAGAACGAACGCCTCAGCCGATTACCAAGCCTTTGACCAGCAAAAGAAAAGGCGCCTGCATCCGGTTGGGACGCAAGCGCCGGCATTCCACGCCGCAATCGTTTCTCTTATTGGCTTCGATTTTCCTTGTCCGAGGCGCTGCCAGTGGACGGCGCGACTTCCTTCAATGGAGAATCGTAGTAGAGAAATCCCCCTTCGACCGCGACGCTTTCCGAACCATCGAGTTCGTACTCGTCTTTGGAATTGTCGTTGAGGCGGATGATGCAGCCCTTCTGACAGACCCCGTCGATGACCTTGCCAGCCGGCAGAACCTCATTCTGACGAGAGGAGCCCTCAGTGATGGAGAGTCTGACTTCTTTATCACTTCGGTTGGTAATCGTGGCTGCTGCGGCAGCCGAGGTCATAAGGAGAGCTGCGATCGCGCAAGCCGCATAAACCCGAAGGTTGGTACGGCCGCTCCTACGATCGCGGCAACGCGACATTATTTTCTCTTCTTTGCTGCCTTCTTGGCAGGAGCCTTCTTCACGGTCTTCTTCGTCGCTTTCTTAGCGGCTTTCTTGGCAGCTTTCTTGGCAGCTTTAGCCATTGTGGATTGTCCTTCCGTTTGGAACGATGACAGACGACATTGGTCTGTCGACCCGACTTACGCCGAGTCGATTTTGACATTGATAACTTTCAAGACAATGCACAAACGAAATTTGATGTTTGGTGATATCGAAAATATCGATAGATGAGTTCTATCGCTTGCGTTGAGATCTCCGCTGATGGACGTCAATCTCGCACGTACATTTCTGATTGTTGCAGAGACGGGCAGCTTCATAGATGCCGCTCGCAAGCTGAACATCACGCAGTCAACGGTCTCCGCGCGCATCAAAGGGCTGGAAGAACTTCTCGGGCGACCGCTGTTCACGCGATCGAAATCGGGTGTGGAACTGACAGGCGCAGGCGAACTTTTCCAGAAGCATGCTCTCGCATTGGTGCGCGTTTGGCAGCAGGCCCAGATTCAAGTTTCCCTTGCCGATCAGCATCCCGAGCACGTTTCGCTAGGCGCTCCGCAAAGCCTGTGGAGCGGGTTTCTGCTGAAATGGATATCCAGATTACGGCAGCAAATACCTGGGATTGCGGTTTCCGCCACGGCCGGAGCCTCGGCGGCGCTGAGCCAGCGTCTGATCGAAGGGACGCTCGACCTCGCGGTGATGTACCGGCCATCGCCACCGCCCGGCCTCACGATCGAGCACTTGTTCGACGAGGAATTCATCCTCGTTTCATCCGTGAAGGCGGGATCACGACGCGGCGCGCACGACTATCTGCTCGTCGATTGGGGCATCGAATTCATGCAGGATCATGCGGCGGCATTTCCCGAACATGCCAACCCGGCGATCAGCCTCGACCTCGGCCCGATGGGGCTAGACTATCTTTTTGCCAATGAGTGCTCGGGCTATTTTCCCGCCCGCATGGTGCGGAAACTGGTTACGCGGGGACGGGTGCGCGAGCCAAAGCGTGCCCGGAAATTCGTTTATCCGGTGTATATGGTCTATCCGGAGACGCGGAATGAAGAGGCCTACGAGCCGATCCTTCGCGGCCTAAGGCGTGCGGCCGCGAAGTTCGGTTAACGTTTGAAGGCTGTTTTTTCTCAGGCGAATTCGAGAATCACGGCATCGACGGCCAAGCTCTCACCGGCTTTGGCGGCGACTTTCTTGACCTTCCCGTCGCGCTCGGCCTTGAGGATGTTTTCCATCTTCATCGCCTCGACGACCGCCAGCGCGTCGCCGGCCTTCACGTCCTGTCCCTCAACGACGTTGATGGACTTCACGAGGCCCGGCATCGGACACAGCAGATATTTCGACATGTCGGCCGCGACTTTGACCGGCATCAAGGCCGCGAGTTCGGCCTCGCGCTGCGTATAAACGTAGATTGGGGCCTGCATGCCGCGGTAGGACAGCAGCATGCCGTTGGGAATCGGCCGGACTTGAACCGCGACGTCGGCCCCGTCCACAGTGCCCTGCCAGACCGGCTCTCCCGGCCACCAGTCCGATGTGATCTCCAGCGTCTTTGCCGGCTGGCCAGCATCGTCCAGAATCGAGACGTAATAAGGTCCCGGGATGACGCCCAAGGCTTCGAGCAGCACGGTCGTATCGCCAATTTTGACGACGCGCCGCTTGGCGAAACTGATCGAGCGACCGGCCATCTGATGGGTGATGTCGCGACGACGGGTGTTGCCGAGGTGGTCGATGGCGCCGGCGACGGCTGCGAGCGTCACGAGATCGGCTCCCTCCGGCGTACGCGGCACGAAGCCCTCGGGGAATTCCTCTTTGATAAAGGCCGTCGAGATTTTGCCCGAGCGCCAGCGAGGATGCTGCATCATGGTCGCGAGGAACGGCACATTGTGCTGGATGCCGTCGATATAGAAGGCATCGAGCGCCGCCGATTGCGCCTCGATTGCCGCTTCGCGGGTCGGCGCGTGGGTCACGAGCTTGGCGATCATCGGGTCGTAATACATCGAGATCTCGCCGCCTTCGAAAACGCCGGTGTCGTTGCGCACCGTGACGCCGTCCTTTTTCGTTTCCGCCGGCGGGCGGTATTTCACGAGACGGCCGATAGACGGCAGGAAGTTGCGGAAAGGGTCTTCGGCGTAGACGCGGCTCTCGACCGCCCAGCCCTTTAGCGTGATGTCCGATTGCTTGAATGGGAGTTTTTCGCCAGCCGCAACGCGGATCATCTGCTCAACAAGGTCGATACCGGTGACGAGTTCGGTCACCGGATGCTCGACCTGGAGGCGGGTATTCATTTCCAGGAAGTAGAAGGAGCGATCCTGACCGGCCACGAACTCGACGGTACCCGCGCTGTCATAGCCGACGGCCTTCGAGAGCGCGACAGCCTGCTCGCCCATGATCCTGCGTGTTTTCTCGTCAAGCAACGGCGAGGGTGCTTCTTCGAGGACCTTCTGGTTGCGGCGCTGGATGGAACATTCGCGCTCGCCGAGATAGACGACGTTGCCGTGCTTATCGCCCAGGATCTGAATTTCGATGTGGCGCGGATTTTCGATAAATTTTTCGATGAAGCAGCGATCGTCACCGAACGACGACTTGGCTTCGGAGCGCGCCAGCTGGAACCCTTCCTCGGCTTCCTTGGCATTGTAAGCGATGCGCATGCCCTTGCCGCCGCCACCGGCCGAGGCCTTGATCATCACGGGATAGCCGATCTCGTTTGCGATCTTTACGGCGTGCTTGGCGTCCGAGATTTCGCCCATATACCCCGGAACGGTCGAGACATTGGCGGCAGCGGCTGCCTTCTTGCTCTCGATCTTGTCGCCCATCGCGGCGATGGCCTTGGCGTTCGGACCGATGAAGACGATGCCGTTCTTCTTGAGGGCGAGCGGAAATGCCTCGCGCTCCGACAGGAAGCCGTAACCGGGATGGACGGCCTCGGCTCCGGTGGACTTGCAGGCCTCAATAATTTTGTCCATCACGAGGTAGGATTCGGCGGCAGGCGCCGGGCCGATATGAACGGCCTCGTCGGCCATATCGACGTGCAGTGCGTCACGGTCGGCGTCCGAGTAGACCGCCACCGTCTTGATGCCCATCTTCCGTGCGGTCTTGATGACTCGACAGGCGATTTCACCGCGGTTTGCGATCAGAATTTTCTTGAACATCAGCCGTCCCCGGTCGTTCCCGTAATTTGTTTGATTTGCTTATGGGAAAGCAACACGCCGTTCTAGTGCGTGGCGAAGACGGCGTAAACACGCCAGGCCCGTGCCGATGGCCCAGGGGCTGCGATGCGCTGCCGCACAATGAAATGACTTTGCGGGTTTTCAGGCGGCTTCGACGAATCTTGCCACAGCTTGCGTAAGCACAGGGTGGATTTTCGGGCTTTCCTGGCCCAGGTAGGCGACAAGCGCCGTTTCGCTCGGACTCAAGCGCCCATCACGGCCCAGCCTGCTCACCAACCACGAGGCCTCGGCCTCGGTGATCTCTTCATGGGTAATGATCTCGATGCGCTGGTGCTCGAGCCGCGCCAAAGCACGCTCCTCGGCCGTCTGGTCATGATACGCCGCCTGTATGGCGGTGAGATTCGACTGCACCATCGCCAGCAGTGCATCCAGAACGGACGTCTGTTCTGGTGCTTCCCCCGACTCGGCCTCCTGGCGCAGCGCCTCCTCACGCGAGGGAACGGCGTAACCCGACGCAGCCATCACGACATTTGCAATCGCCTTGACGAACAGATCGGTCCAAGCCGGGTTCGGCGCACTGCCGGCGACGGCTTCATCGATGTCGAAAAGAATATCGGCTTCATCGCATGTGACGGCGACGTGCCCATCTCCGCCGAAAGCATAAATAATCCGGCGCAGCATCTCGACTTCGCTCTCGGTGATCTCTCCCGGAGCGTGGGCTCTGCCCGCGCGCAGCGGCCCATCGCCGTGAACAACGGCTGATTTCACCTGATTGAGCGCGAATTTCGCGAGACTGACGGGCGCCCAGCGCGCCTTGTCGAGCACGTTGACGAGCAGTTCGAACTCGACCTTGCTTCTGACACGACCGTCATTGGAAATGCGATCGATCAACCAGCTTGCGTTGGACGACGTCAGGTAGCCAAGCGGGCGTTCCTGAAAAATCAAATAATCGGTGATGGCCTCAACAAAGAAGTCCGTCCAATCGACGGGCCTTATGCGACAGGCTGCGTTGAGCATGAAGAGAAGGTCGGCTTCGTCAGAGGACGCAATGCCGTCTTCATAGAAGATGCGTCTCAACGCGCGTAAATCGCCGCCTTCGAGACTTCCACGCTTTACGATTTCGTCGATCGGAAGTGACCGCAACCCACTCATCGGTAACCCCACGCCCCAGGCCGATAACTAGGTTGAGGTTAGGGTGGGATGCTTAATCGGCTATTAAAAATCGCGCAAAATCTGGACGGCGGCATGTCTCACGCCGTCGCTACCGGAATGACCGGGTTGAGATCGTATCGAGGACCGCAGCATTGCTTGCCGCGATCCTCGTTTCTCCCGCCGCGCTCCCGCAAGCGCGGCAGGAAACTCATCGGGCATCGTAAGCGCTCTTTTGCGGTGTTCAGGATGAACCGTTGCTGAAGGCATGTGTGGCAGTGGGACGCTCTTCGTTCAGTGATGAGACGTACGCACAAGATTTGCGTCGTGGCGTTCCTCAAATCATCCCTGATGATGATGGTCCGCCCGGCGGGGGGCTGCCGGACGGACCGTGCCGCACCCTACGCCGACGGTCTAGGAGCGCCGGGGCAGAAGGCGGATCGTCACCTGACGCACGGTGAAGACGGTCATCCGTCAGGTGAGCGAACGCCGGCGCACTGAGCGATCCCGCAATCGCGGCGCGCCATTACCTTCTCAAACGGAAGCGCACGCCGGTTCCGTCGCTTATTCGGTGAAAAAGATCTTGCGTACTCGGTTCACTCAGCGAGGTGTGCCAGCAAACGTTCGCGCGATTGCGGCAGGCTCTGTCCACGAGGTAGCAACACGCGCGTTTCGAGAAAATGTCCGGTCAGGGCGAAGCCCAGGCGCACATCCGCATCGGTCACAAGCGCTGATCGTTGCTTGGTCAGGAATTGAGGAAGAGGCAGTAACTTATCGCGATAAGGCTCGCCCGCCGATGCGGAAACGGCGCGCCCCGACTTCGGCGATACGTAAATCAATCGGTCGTTCGCTCCGGTCGCCGCACACTGACTGAGATCGAGGCCGAATCCCAACTCGTCAAGCAGCGCCAGCTCCCATCGGACCAGAAGCGCCGGCCAGACCGTCGGGTCATTCAGAAACCCCAAAACAAAGAGCGTGATTTCATAGAGATTCGGATGCGGGTCGCGCTCAGGCAGCAGATGGGTCAGCGTGGTGATCGTCGAAAGCGCCGCGAGCGCCGTCGCGTCTTCCATCGTTTCAGCGGCGAAAGCACGCCGCATCTCGATGCTCATATGTCCGAGCTGGTCAGCGAGACGTGCCTTCCAGGTGACATCGACGTGGTTGCCTGCTTGCAGAAGCGGGCGCAACCGCCGCGAGCGGCCGCCATGCACGAGACCGAGATGACGTCCATGAGCCCGCGTCCAAAGGTCGACGATCGCAGCGGTTTCCCCATGCGATCTCACCGATAGAACGATGCCTTCATCCGTCCATTGCATGGTTCGACGATCGTCGCGCGCGTCTCATGACTTGGGGTAGGGCAAACCCATTTCCCGATAGCGTTCGGGATCACTTTCCCAATTTTCACGCACTTTGACAAAAAGGAACAGATGGACGCGATGCCCCGCCATCTCTTCAATCGCGCGACGGGCGCCGCTTGATATTTTCTTGATCGTGGCGCCGTCCTTGCCAAGCACGATCTTCTTCTGACTATCGCGCTCGACGTAAATCGTCTGCTCGATGCGTGCCGAACCGTCCTTGAGCGTCTTCCAGCTCATCGTCTCGACGGTCGTGGTGTACGGCAGTTCCTGATGCAGATAACGGTAAATGTATTCCCGCGTCATCTCGGCAGCCTGCGTCCGCATCGGAACGTCGGTGACGTCATCTTCCGCGTAGTGCCACGGGCCCGGTGGAACAAGGCTCGCGAGGTGCGTGCGCAGATCCGCTACGCCTTTTCCGTCGAGTGCCGAGACCATGAAAATTCTATCGAATGCGAGTTCCTGATCGAGCCTTTTGGCCAGCGCGAGCAGCTGCGGCTTGTCTTCGACGCGGTCGATCTTGTTCAGAACGGCGATGCGCGGCATGCGCGCCGATTTCAGCCGTTCGACGATGTGCATGACGTCATCGTCAGGGCCAACGGCAGCATCGATGACGAGCAGCACGGCGTCGGCGTCTTCCAGTCCGCTCCAGGCGGCATCGACCATCGCGCGATCCAGACGCCGTTTGGGGCTGAAAATACCGGCGGTATCGAGAAACACGATCTGGCTTTGCCCTTCGACCGCAATGCCGCGGATCGGTGCGCGCGTCGTCTGCACCTTGTGCGAGACGATGGCGACCTTGGTGCCGACCAAGGCATTGACCAAGGTCGACTTGCCGGCGTTCGTCGGCCCGAGAATCGTGACGAACCCGCAACGCCGCCCATCGGCGGCGGACGTATCGGGCGTGTCTTTTTCAGATGTCACCAATACGGCCTCCTTCACCTTCACGTGTCAGGAGCGCCATTGCGGCGGCCTGTTCGGCAATGCGCTTCGATGCGCCTTCGCCTTGCGCGGGAGCGCGCCCAGCGATGATAACCTCGGCCGTGAAGCGCGGGGCATGATCCGGACCCTTCCGCGACACGACTGTATATTTCGGCAACGCCAGTCCCTGTCCTTGGGCCCATTCCTGAAGTGCTGATTTCGCATCGACAGCGATTTCCGGAACGGGCTCGGACTGCTCCTGCCAGAGCTTGCGCACGGCGATACGAGCCTTTTCAAACCCCGCATCGATGAAGACCGCGCCGAGCAAGGCCTCCGCCGCATCCGCGAGAATCGTCGTCTTGTCCCGTCCGCCGCTATCCGCCTCGCTTTCGGAGAGGATGAGATGGGCGCCGAGCCCGATGTTGCGAGCGACCTTAGCGCAGGCCTCGCCTCGAACCAGCCGATTGTAGCGACGGGCCAACTCGCCTTCGCTCGCCTCCGGATACTGATGATTAAGTATTTCCGCGATCGCCAGTCCAAGCACGCGATCGCCGATGAACTCAAGCCGCTCGTTGTCGAAGCGCGCCAACCGGCCGCCGCGAACGCTGGCATGCGTCAACGCTTGCTCCAGAAGACCTTGGTCTTTGAAGCGATATCCAAGTTTCGTTTCGAGTTCTTTGAACTTCCGAGGTCTCAACATGATGCCGGTAACCGTTACCGCACCAGATGGAAAAACCTGTTCCAGCGAATGTCAAATGGCCATGTCCAAGGCGACCACCAGCGTAGAGCCCCCGGCTCGTCGACCTTGGCGGAGAAGAAGATAATTTCTGCCCGCCCGATGAAATTCTCATATGGAACAAAGCCAACGGCACTGCGAACCCGGCTGTCCGTGGAGTTGTCGCGGTTGTCGCCCATCATGAAAAAGTATCCCGGCGGAACCTTGTATACGCCGGTATTATCGTAGGGTCCGTCCGGATCACTATCGAGAACTTTATACTTTACACCGTTCGGCAGCGTCTCCTCGTAGACCGGGATCGTTCTCTCGCGACCGTCTTCTCGCGTCGTGAAGGTGCCTGCCGGCGTCTTCGGTACAGCGGTTCCGTTGATGAACAGCTGGCCGTTCTTCATCTGGATTTCATCGCCCGGAAGTCCAATGACGCGCTTGATGTAATCGGTCGTGTTATCGCGCGGGAGCTTGAACACCGCGACGTCGCCGCGCTTCGGTTCGGTGCCCCAGATCCGGCCCGAAAATAAATCGGGGCTGAAGGGGAAAGAGAACTTGCTGTAGCCGTATGAGAGCTTCGAAACGAACAGGTAGTCGCCAACCAGCAGCGTCTCCTTCATGGAACCCGACGGAATGTTGAAGGGCTGGAAGAAGAAGATGCGAACGAACATCGCGATCGCGAGCGCTTCGACAACGATAATGAGAGTTTCCGCCCAGCTCGATCTCGACGTCTTGGTACCTATGCTCATTCAGGGGCTCCTCTGCGCCGCCGAACGGCATTAGCCGGGGCTCGCGTTGTGCGGTTGGCTATAACGAGTTTGCCTTAGGCCCGCAACGACGGGCCGCAACATGACAAAAACGTAAGTAAAAACAGCATGCCATGCGAAATTTCGGGCCGTCGTACAAGCAACGGCGAAGACGATACGGCACAGATTCGGGCAATGCCGGATCAGCCGCCTTTGCCGACGTTGGCAGGCACCGCCGAGATAATCACGATCGCCTCAGCCATCGGATATTCGTCCGTCAGCGTGAGATCGATGCGCGCTGTGAAGCCGTCGGGAGTCAATTGCGCGAGGTGTCGGGCGGCGCCCCCCACGAGCACCAGTGTCGGCCGGCCGCTGATGGCATTGACGACGCCGATATCGCGAAAATGCACGCCGTCACGAAATCCGGTACCAAGCGCCTTGGTCGCGGCTTCCTTGGCGGCGAAACGTTTCGCCAATGTGCGTGCCGGATGCGCACGGGAGAAGGCTTTTCTCCGCTCCTCTTCCGTGAAAACGCGAAGCAGAAAACGCTCGCCATAGCGCGCCATCGTTTTCTCGATGCGCCGGATATCGCAGAGATCGTTACCGATGCCGAGGATCATCAGGCAGGACGTCCAGTACGGGGCAGCTCGTCGCGCGCTTCGTCCATCAGGACGCGCATGCGCCTGACGGCGCCCGACAAGCCTCCGAAAATGGCTTCGCCGATGAGGAAATGGCCGATATTGAGCTCGACGATTTCGGGCATGCGACTCACCGGCTTCACCGTATTGTACGTCAATCCATGACCGGCATGAACCTCAAGACCCGCCGATGCTGCCGCCCGGGCGGCCGCAGCATGGCGTTCGAGTTCCTTAGCGACGCCGACAGCGTCATGCTCCAGCGCGAGATTGCAATAGCGTCCCGTATGCAGCTCGACGATATCGGCTCCGACCGCCGCCGCCGCCTCGATCGTCTTTAAGTCGGGCTCGATGAAAAGCGAGACGCGGATGCCCGCATCGCGAAGTTTCGCGATTAACGGCTTCAGCGTTTTGGCAGCGCCCCGGACGTCGAGTCCGCCTTCGGTAGTTCTCTCCTCGCGGCGCTCGGGCACCAGGCAGCACGCATTCGGAACGTGCCGAAGCGCGATCTGCAGCATCTCGTCGGTTGCGGCCATTTCGAGATTGAGCGGCCGCGTCAGCTCATTCTTGAGGCGGGTGATATCGGTGTCGGAGATGTGGCGACGATCTTCGCGGAGATGCGCGGTGATGCCATCGGCTCCGCCTTCGATCGCGAGATGGGCGGCGCGAAGCGGATCAGGATGCAGTCCGCCGCGGGCATTTCGCAGCGTCGCGACGTGGTCGATGTTGACGCCGAGGCGCAGCGGCGCCGCTCGGATCACGGGGGTATCAATTTTCAGGGACGTACGAGCAACCACGATCTTCCGCCATCAGATGTCATGAGGAAAAGCCCGGCGCGCCACCGGTCAGTGGTGAACTCTACGGCGCTTCTGAAAAATACGCACGGCCTGTCGCGTCGGATAGTAACTAAAGAGAGCCGCAATCAAACCGACGAGCAAACCTCCGACGATCATCGGCTCGAGGATCGGGGATAGGCTAACGACGGCCGTATCGATCGAGCGTGACGGCGCCATTAATGTCGCGGTGAGCGCGTTGGCGGATTGGATGAAGTGCTCGGCTGCGTACCTTGGATCGTGCCCCTGCACCCAAACCCCTGCAAAGTAAGACGCGCCCCAGATCGCGGGCCAGCTCAACGGATTGCCGACAAAGGTTCCGAGCAGAGCCGCCGGAATGCTGACGCGAAGCACGAATGCAAGCACGCCGGCCAGGACCATCTGAAATCCGAGAAACGGTGTGCAGGCTGCAAAGACGCCGGCCGCACAACCGAGCGCGACCTCGTGCGGAGTCGCACGAAGGCGCAAGATGCGGCGCCAATAATAGTAAGCATGCCGACGCAAGGGCACCAACTTCAGTGCCCACCTGCCGGCAACATCAGAAGCAACTGACAACTTTGCTCGCAAACCGCGATAAACCATCTTACGCCTTATGCCAGCTCACTCACTAGCTTGCCCGATTTTTGCGCAGTTTCGTCTACTCGAAAAGGCGTTCCACCTTGGCAACCGCGGATTTCGCTCTCAGCCCGGCGACAATGTGGTTCAAATGCACCAAGTCGAAGACCTCGAGCTCAATATGCATAACCGTGAAGTCGGCGGCGCGTTTCGCCATCTTGATATTATCGATGTTTCCGCCGGTTTCGCCGATGATCTTTGCGATTTCCGCGAGTGACCCCGGCGCGTTGACCGCTGTTACGCTGATTCGGGCCGGAAATCGCTGAGGATGCTCGGGATCGACATCCCATGTCGCATCGATCCAATAGGCTTCCTCATATTCCTTGAGACGCGGCGAATGGATCTGGAAGACGCGAATGCCTTCGCCCGGCGCCATTACCCCGACGATCCGGTCGCCCGGGACAGCGCCGCCCGGTTCGAAACAGACCGGTAAATCCTGACTGGGCCCACCAATCGAGATAGCGGTCTTGTTATCAATCTCGGATGAGCGGAATTTGAGGCTGCGAACTTTCTCGATATTGAACCAGCCGTCCTGCGCTTGGGCGCGACCAAACCTGCGGGTTGGCTTGTAACCTTCGTCGGGCCGGGTTCCGCTCACTTGAGGAACAATCGCGGCGAGCACATCGGGCAGTGCAATGTCATCGCGCCCGACAGCCGCGAGAAGCTCGTCAGCCGTCTTGAAGTTGAGCTTCGGGGCGGCGGATTTGATCTTTTCCGCCGAGTAGTCGATCTCCATTCCGGACAGCGTCGAGCTGATCAGCTGACGGCCGAGTTCGACGAAGCGTTTGCGTTCCGCTTCGCGAGCGGCGCGCCGTATCGCGGCACGGGCGCGGCCGGTAACGGCGAACGCTTCCCAGGCGGCAGGCCGCACATGGTTCTGCGATGTTTCAATGACCACTTCATCGCCATTGCGCAGATGCGTATCAATCGGCACATGCCGGCCGTTGATATAGGCGGCGATGGCCTCATTGCCGATGTCAGTGTGGACGGCGTAGGCGAAATCGAGCGGAGTGGCGCCGCGCGGCAGAGCGATGAGCCGGCCTTTCGGCGTGAAGCAAAAGACCTGATCGTGGAACAGTTCGAGCTTCGTATGCTCGAGAAATTCCTCGGGGTTTGCTGCTTCGAGCAGCGACGAAATCATCGTTTTCAGGCGACCGTATGGGCTGTCGTCAAGGCCTTCAGCACCGACGGACGTATCGTGGCCGTTGCCGCCCTTATATTGATGATCCTTGTAAAAAGCGTGCGCGGCGATTCCGTATTCGGCCGTGTGCTGCATCTCGTGCGTGCGGATTTGCAGTTCGACGCGCTGATGGCGCGGACCGTACACGGTCGTGTGCACCGACTGGTAATTGTTGCGCTTCGGGGCCGAGATATAGTCCTTGAAGCGGCCGGGCACCGTCCCCCACGTCGTATGGACGATGCCGAGCACGCGGTAGCAATCCTCGATCGTGTCGACAATGACGCGAAACGCATAGATGTCGGAGAGCTGCTCGAGGCTGATCTGTTTGTTTTCCATCTTACGCCAGATGGCGTACGGCTTTTTCTCCCGGCCCGTCGTCTCGGCCTTAATGCCGGCATCGGCACATTTGCGCGCGATGGCCTGCCGAATCTCCTCGACGAGACCCTGATTGTGCTCGCGCATCTCGGCGAGCTTCTCCGTTACGGTCTCGTAGGCCTCCGGATACAGCCAGCGGAACGCAAGATCCTCGAGTTCCTCGCGCAGCGCCTGCATGCCCATCATGCCGGCGAGCGGCGCATAGATGTCGAGCGTTTCCTCGGAATTGCGTTGGCGGCTCTCGGGCTTCATGTGCTCGAGGGTGCGCATATTGTGGAGGCGGTCCGCGAGCTTGACGAGCAGGACGCGGATATCCGTCGAAATCGCGATCAGCAGCTTGCGAAAGTTTTCAGCTTGCTCGGCACGTTTCGACACGAGGTCGAGGCGCTTGATCTTGGTCAAGCCGTCGACAAGACTGCCGATCTCGGGACCGAACATCTGATCGATTTCGGTCCGCGTCGCGTCGGTATCCTCGATGACGTCGTGCAGGAGCGCCGTGGCGATCGTCGCGTCGTCGAGTTTCAGTTCCGTGAGAATCGCGGCGACTTCGAGCGGATGGGAAAAATAGGGTGCGCCTGAAGCACGCTTTTGATTGCCGTGCGCCTTCATGGCGTAAACGTAGGCGCGATTGAGCAGCGCCTCGTTCGCACCCGGATCGTATTTGATAACCCGTTCGACGAGTTCGTATTGCCGCATCATGAGCCAGCGCACTCCTTCCCGGCGCAAGCGTAACCGAAGACGCGGAGCAGATTAAAGTGACTCGATGTGCGGCTTTGCGACGGTTCGGTTCCCGCCACCGTGCTTAGCGCGAACGATCCCTCGGGTCGCGATCGCGCTCGCGGGGGCCACCACTCGATCCGATATTCGCCGACGGTTCGAGCGGCGTCATGCTTTCGAGGCCGCGAAGGAGCTGTTCCTCCGTCATCACGTCAACCTGCGTATCGGTCGAAAGATCGTCACGGCCGAGCATCGGCGCGCGCCGGTCCGGCGGCAACAGAGGCGCCGCAACGGCTTCCGGCTCGTCCACTTCGGTATTCTTCTGGATCGACGAAATGAGCGTCTCGCGCATGTCATCCGGCGACAATGTCCGCTCGGCGATCTCGCGCAATGCAATCACCGGGTTCTTGTCGTCATCCGGCGCGACCGTGATGGAGCTGCCATTGGTGATCGAACGGGCGCGGTGTGCAGCCAGGAGCACAAGCTCAAAACGATTGGGGATTTTGTCGACGCAATCTTCGACGGTAACGCGAGCCATGAGGGCTGACCTTCCCTTGGTTAACTATCGGCTGCTCAAAAATGGAGTAAGGCGCAGGCGTTCCTTCGGAAACGCTTCCCAGCGCCACGCTGTGACTTCTTTCGCATGGCAACGCAAAAAAAGCAAGTTTCGCCGTGAACCATCACGGCTACAGCGAATTTATCTTTTGTTAGCTTCGGACTTTTTGGGGAACCAATCCGATCACTTTAGACTATTTGTCACAATTGTTGATCGAGAGTAGCATCTGTAATCCGGTAAGAAGTCGGCGCTCTACGCCGTAGAAGTTATTGCTTGTCATAAGCTCAGCTCATTGAGGCAACGGTTGTATTGGGGACTATTTTCCCGAGCGGCCGCCCAGGCGAAGTTTTTGGACGTTGTTTAGTGACGAAGTGGCATTAGGGACTTGCTGATGCATTTTTATCCGACCGAACGAATTGCACTGTTTATCGACGGGGCAAATCTATACGCGACGGCAAAGTCGCTGGGCTTCGACATCGACTACAAGCGCTTGCTGGGTTTATTCCGCCAGAAGGGCCACTTGGTGCGGGCTCTCTATTATACGGCGTTGGCCGAGGAGCAGGAGTATTCGTCGATCCGGCCACTCATTGACTGGCTGGACTACAACGGCTTTTCGATGGTGACGAAGCCGACCAAGGAATTCACTGATGCGACTGGCCGGCGTAAGGTCAAAGGCAATATGGATATCGAGCTGACTGTCGATGCCATGCGCCTTGCCGACAACCTCGACCATATCGTGATTTTTTCCGGCGACGGAGATTTCCGCAGTCTCGTCGCCGCGCTTCAGCAGAAAGGTAAGCGCGTCAGCGTCGTTTCGACGTTGCAGACGCAGCCGCCGATGGTCGCCGATGAATTGCGGCGACAGGCTGACCAATTCGTCGATCTCGCCGATTATGAAGACGAGGTCGGACGTAGTGCGAACGGTCGTGGCCCGCGTAGCCATCCCCAGCGCGGGACCGTTCAATCGCCGCGCGACTCGACCTATTTTGGCGACGACGACCTCGCTGAGGAAGAGGTCTAACGACCTCTTTTTCAGAAGGCCCAATCCATGACAGGCGCGCTGGCGGATGACATTGTCGGGCCTGAAGCTCCCGTCAAATGCCGCCTCTGCCCTCGCCTCGTCGCCTACCGGAAAGAAAACGAAGCCAAGGAACCGGCATGGTTTAATGGCGCCGTTCCGTCGTTCGGCGACACGCGCGCCCGTCTTCTGATCGTCGGGTTAGCGCCGGGCCGCAATGGCGCCAATCGCACGGGGCGGCCGTTTACCGGCGATTACGCGGGCGATCTTCTTTATGAAACTCTTCTGACGTTCGGTTTCGCCAAGGGAACGTATGAAGCGCGACCCGACGATGGCCTCACTCTCGTCGATTGCATCATCACGAATGCGGTGCGCTGCGTACCTCCGGAGAACAAGCCTGAACCGAAAGAAATCGCGACCTGCCGCCCCTACTTCAGGTCGCGGCTCGCGCATCTGCCGCGACTGGAAATCATTCTGGCGCTTGGGCGCATCGCTCACGACCAAACGCTGACGACGTTGGAAAAGCGGAAGTCGCTTTATCCGTTCGCGCACGGCGCGCGTCACGAGATCGAACCTGGCCGCGTCCTGTTCGATAGCTTTCACTGCTCGCGCTACAATACGAATACCGGCAGGCTCACGCCCGCCATGTTCCGCGCCGTTTTCAAAGACATCAGACGGGAGCTGGCCTAAGCGACTGCAGCACCTCGCGGGCATGCGTCGCCGGCGGGTGTACGGGATAAATGACGCGATAAATGATGCCGTCCCTGATGACCATTGTCAGGCGCTTCAGATACGTGACGCCGCCTGTTTCGAAGCGAGGCAAGCGCAAGGCGTCGGCAAAAGCCTGCCTTTCGTCGCTCAGTAAAAGATAGGGAATTCCGGCGCGCGTCGAGAACTCGTCTTGCGCCGCAGGCGATTGCCCGCTCACGCCGAAGATCTCGTAACCGAGCAATTCGAAATCCGGGTGGGCATCGCGAAAGCCCTCCGCCTCTGGCGTCGAACCGTGAGCGCCGGGAATCGTATCCCAGTCGGGAGGGTTGGGAACACCAGGCGCGCCCGTCATCGGATAGACGAAAACGATCGCCCGCTCCTGATAGCGGGCGAGATTGACCGCAGCGCCGCGCGTCGCGGGCAGTGAAACATCCGGCAGGCGTGTGCCCGGGATCAGGTGTTTCGCACCGCCGTCATCGTTGGGAGACGGCCAGGGCCACGTATCATCCATCGTGCTCTCGCTTGCGATCACTCAACCCTTTTCACGCATCAGCCGGGCCTTCTGACGGTTCCAGTCGCGTTTCGCTGCATCCTGACGTTTGTCCGATTGGTTCTTGCCCTGGGCCAAGCCGACCTTCACCTTGGCCCGTCCCTTGGGGTTGAAATAAAGCTCGAGCGGCACGAGCGTCATGCCCTTGCGTTCGACAGCGATCGCAATTTTGTGGATCTCGCTCGCATGAAGGAGCAGCCGGCGCTTGCGGCGCGGCTCATGCGGGAAGAGCGCGGCTCCCGGATATTCGGCGATATAGCTGTTGATCAGCCAGATCCCCTGGTCTTCGACAGAGGCATAGCTTTCGGCGATGTTCGACTGGCCGCGGCGCAGCGACTTCACTTCCGACCCAAGAAGCTCGATGCCGGCTTCCCAACTGTCGGTAATGAAGTACTCGTGCCGCGCTTTGCGATTTTCGGCGACAAGCGTGCTGCCGTCGTCCCGCTTGGAGGACATAGCTCAACGCACTCCGACGGAATTCACTCGGCGGCCTTTGCGCCGATGAGATCAAGCTGCAGAAGGACCTGATCGACAGCCTTTCGTGCCGCGTCCGAGATCGGCACCATTGGCAAACGCATTTCCGGCGTTCCAAAGCCGAGCCGCGATACGGCGTACTTCGCCGGTCCCGGATTGCTTTCAATGAACATGACCTCGTGCAGCGGCATCAAACGATCCTGAAGCAGCAACGCCTTTTTGAAGTCTCCGGCGAGGCAAGCATTCTGGAACTCCGCGCAGAGGCGCGGTGCGACGTTCGACGCAACCGAGATGCACCCCGATCCTCCGTGCGCCATAAAGCCCAGTGCCGTCGCATCTTCTCCCGACAACTGACAGAAATCCGGCCCGAGCGCCGCGCGTGTCTGCGACGGTCGCGCGAGGTTCGCGGTCGCGTCCTTCACACCGACGACATTCTTCAACTCGTAACAGCGTGCCATCGTCTGCACCGACATATCGACGACGGAACGGCCCGGAATGTTGTAAATGACAAGCGGAATACCGATCGCATCGTTGATGGCCTTGATGTGCTGATAGAGGCCTTCCTGGCTCGGCTTATTGTAATAGGGCGTCACGATCAGCACGGCATCGGCGCCGATCTTCTCGGCGTATTGCGATAGCTCGACCGCTTCGTCCGTCGAATTGGATCCGGTTCCGGCAATGACCGGCACACGCTTCTTGGCGGCGTTGATGCAAAGCTCGATGACGCGCTTGTGCTCGTCGAAATCGAGCGTCGGGCTCTCGCCGGTCGTTCCGACCGGAACGAGGCCGTGCGTGCCTTCCGAAATCTGCCAGTCAATGAAGCGCGTGTACGTTGCTTCATCGACCTTGCCGTTTCTGAACGGCGTAATGAGCGCCGTAATCGAACCTTTAAACATGTATGCGCCTTGGTTGGGTCCGGATGGGGCTTGTCCGCAGGGTTCCAAGCATCCTGGTTGTAGACATCAACTGGTGAAACTTATCCTAAGCGCGTCGACCCGGGCCACGGTCTCGCCGCACCGACATGCCATCTCGTCCGGCCTAAGTGCTTGCATCAACGGCCGTACCGCCGCTTAATGCTGGCGGAACGAATACTTACGATGCAAGCGCGGCGCACATTAGGCGCTCGTTAAGCCTGCTGCAAGATCATGCGGTTGCGCGTCCCACCGAATGAGAAACGATGCCCCTAAATCCCGTTGCGGCAACGCTAAACCTCTTTCGTGCCCCCCGGTTCCGGAAAGCCGCCGCCTGCGTTCTTGCCGCCTTCTCCATGACAGCCAGCTCGGCGTCGTTCGCCGACTCGCCACTCCATGAAATTCCCGCGCCGCGTCCCCTGCCCGCTGAAAAGAGGCAGCTTGGCCGGCTCGACGTTGCTCTCGCACCGCTTCTGGCACCGACTCCGTCGGCTAGCGACGTGAAGCACCTTAAAGAGGTAGCGGCTGCTGCCTGGAAAAAGGATGCCGATCGTTTTAGCGCGGCACGGAACGCCATCTCAGACCCGGTCGCGCGGAAGCTCGCAGACTGGATTCGCCTGCGGGCGGGCATGGGCGATCCGGCCGAGTACCGCGCCTTCCTCAGCGACAATCCGCTTTGGCCGAACGGGGATCTTTTGACCCGGAAGCTGGAGGAGGTGCTGTTCACCAAAGGCGGCACGTCGAGCACCATAAAAAGTTACTTCGGCAATGCCGAACCACAAACGGGCGCCGGCTATGCGGCTCTCGCGTCTGCATATCTTGCCGAAGGCAATACCGCAAAAGCGCGAGCGCTCGCCGTCAAGACATGGCGGGAGATGACGTTGCCGGATGCTCTCGAGAACGGCTTTCTGGCGCGCTTCGGCAATCTGCTCACACCCGCCGATCACAAGTGGCGTTTCGACCGTCTCATCACCGACGATGTACGCTACGCCGGAAATCGCCGAAGCCGCGCTACCGTAGCACGGCGTCTTATTCCGCTACTGCCGGAGTCCGAGCGGAAGCGCGCCGTCGCGCGCCTCGCGGTCTTCAGCAAAGCGTCGAATGCACGTGCTCTGATGGCCGATCTTTCCGCTCACGGCAAAGACGATACGGGTCTCGCATTTCATCGCGAGCAGCTGCTGCGCAAAGCCGGAAAAACCGAAGCTGCGGCGGCGATCATTCTTGCCATACCGCCTGATCCCAAAAAGATCGCGGACCTGGATGAATGGTGGGCCGAGCGTCGCGAACTCGCCTACGATGCGTTGAAGGATGGCGACCCGAAACTCGCCTATCGGCTGACCAAAGACGCAGGTCCGCTCAGCGTGAACCCGCTCAAAGAGCAGACGTTCATGGCCGGGTGGATTGCCTTTCGCTACCTCCACGACCTTGACGCCGGCAACAAGCATTTCAAGGACATGGCGGAGGCCGCGGACGGTCCGTTGAGCCGCGCCAAAGCACAGTACTGGCTCGGCCGCGTCGCCGATGCGCGCGGCGACAAAGCCGCCGCCAGCAAGCATTACCGGCTGGCCGCAGAAAATCGCGATACGTTTCACGGTCTGCTCGCCCTACAGATGTTACATCCGGGACGATCCTCGTTTGACATCGAGCCGCCCGCCGATCCGACTCCGGCGCAAATTCGCAAGCTGATTTCGCTCGATGCCGCGAAGGCTTTGGTCATCGCGGCCAAGGCCAAGCTGCCTCGGACCTACACGCGAAGCTTCCTTGAGGCCTTGCAATCGGCGCTGCCGAGTGAGGCCGAAGAAGGAATGGTCGCGTATCTTGCCGATGAACTCGGCGATACGCAAATGTCGGTCCGGCTGGCTAAGAGCGCCGTCGCCAGGGGGCAGAACCTGCTGACGTATGCGTACCCGGTGAAACCCTTCCCATCCTACAAGCCTCTGCGTTCGCCGCCTGAGGAAGCGTTCCTTCTCGGACTTACGCGGCAGGAAACCGAATTTTCAACGCAAACAGTGTCCGGCGCGGGCGCCAAAGGTCTTATGCAGGTGATGCCGGGTACGGCGCGTCACGTCTGCAAAATTTATAAGATCAAATGCCATATCGATCGGCTGACTTCGGACCCGCATTACAATGTGGCGATCGGTTCGGCCTACGTCGCTGATCGCCTGGAGGATTTCGACGGCTCCTACGTTCTCGGTCTTGCCGGCTACAACGCCGGCCCAGGCCGTGCCCGCCAGTGGATACGCGAAAATGGCGATCCGCGTGATGCCCGCGTCGATATGATCGATTGGATCGAACGCATTCCGATCAGAGAAACGCGAGACTACGTAACCAAGGTGCTGGCGAACATCCAGGTCTATCGGGCACGCCTCGGAGATGCGAAGAGCGCGCTTCGCCTGCAGCAGGATCTTCAGCGCGCGCGACCTGGCGGCGGGCGTGGATCGAGCAATGAAACGCGCGCAACCACCGTTGGCGATAGCGAAGGCTGACGGCACTGGGCATGATCAAGAGCTAAGGCGCATGGCCGAAGATCGCGACTTTATGGAAATCTACTTCACCTGCCGGGATGGCTTGCGCCTCTACGGGCGTCACTATCGCGCCGCAACCCCGAGCGGCGCTCGTCCTGTGATGTGCCTCGCCGGACTAACGAGAAACAGCCGCGACTTTCATACGATCGCGCTCGCTCTCAGCGGGGCCAGCACGCCGTCTCGCGACGTCTTCACGCTCGACACGCGCGGCCGCGGCTTGTCGGAAAACGACAAGGACTGGAAGAATTACGCCGTGCCGATCGAGATGCAGGACGTCATCGACTACATGACGATGCTCGGTTTGCGGGACGCAGGCTTTATCAGTACCTCGCGCGGCGGACTGATTACGATGGTGCTCGGCGCCGTACAGCCGTCTCTCGTCGGCGCCGTCGTCCTCAACGACATCGGTCCGGTCATCGAGACGGATGGATTGGCGCGGATCGCGGGGTATGTGGGCCGCATTCCTCTGCCCAAGAGCTGGAGCGACGCCGTTCACATCGTCCGCGATCTGACGCAGCGCGACTTTCCCAATTTGACGGATGATGACGCGGAGGCGCTTGCCCACCAGCTCTTCAACGAAAAGAACGGAAAGCCTGTCAGCGGCTACGATCCAAAACTCGCAAAGTGTCTGTCGGTTCTCGATGGCCCGATACCGAAGCTGTGGCCGCAATTCGAAACCTTGAAGCGCGTGCCGCTGCTGGTGGTTCGCGGCGGAAACTCCGATCTTTTGTCCGAGCGGACAATCGACGATATGCGCAAGATTCACCCGCGCATGACGTCATTTACGGTTCCCGGCGAAGGACATGCGCCGCTCCTCCGCGATGCACCGACGATCTCGGCGATCGCAACATTCTTTGCGGATAGCGACGATGCCACAGACGGCAAGTTCTCCGGCGCCATGACCCGCAGCGACTTCGGTCACGTTTCGCGGCTGGTATCGACTTCGCCGCGATCGACGCGCCGCGAAAATTCCGTCTGACCGCCGTTGAGCAATATACGCGCCTGCTCGACCCAGCCTTCGCGCTCGATACGGCCCTTGAATTCGAGCACCTGACTGACGCGATCGATCTCTCCGCTGGTCCAGTTCGCGATCTGCTCGTAGCGCGAAATCCCCATGGCGTTGAGACGCTTTTCGATGAGCACGCCGACACCACGAATGCGTTTCAGATCGTCCTGCGGTCCGTGACTTGACGCGGCCAGGGGGCGGGGAGGCTCGACGTCCTCGTGTGGTTGAGCCGATGCGGATGCCGCCACCTTCTCCTTGATCGCGTCGGAAAGTTTCGCGGGCATCGAGATTTTCGGATCGACGCGAGACAGCGGAGAGATCGGCTCAATGGGCTTCAATCCTCGTGTGACGCTTGCAGATGCTGCTGCGATCGCGGCGGCGGCAGCAGCGGCCATCTCAGCCACCGATCGGCCGTGACTTGCGGCGAGAACGCCAGAGAGATTCGATGGAGCATTCCCGGACGAAGGCTTCACTTCGACATCTGGTTCCGTAACGACGTCGGGCGCGACGACATCTCCGACCTGATCGGCGACCGGCTCTTTGCCTGCTTCAGTTTCTGGATCGGCGGCTACTTCTTCGTCTGGTTCTGAGTCAGCCTGAAAGTTTGCTTCTTCAGAGCTTTCCGCCGCTGTTTCCAACTCGTCCGAAGCATCGGGAATTTGCGAAAAGGACGATGTCCGTTCCGCGATCTGGTCGGCAGCAGTCTCCGGAGCGGGCGTGGCGGCCTTCAACGCGGCTAGGCGGTTTCGTGAGTAATACGTCTCGCCGCCCTTCGCCAGGATCTGCGCTTGCTCGATCCATTGCTCGCGATCGATGCGGCCCGGAATACCGAGTAACTGACCGATGCGCTTGACATCGTCGGCGGTCCATCCCGCGATGTGTTCGAAGCTA